>NZ_CP095550.1:4170000-4470000 GCF_023078335.1 Metabacillus endolithicus
TCCAGACTTTTCTTTGGTTGTTTGGTGGATTTATTCTTATTTATTCAGGTGTTGAGAGCATTCTAGGTGTGAATAAGGTCAATCTAACTATAAGTCGTAAAAAGGATTCTTTAACAAAATGCTTTTTTACCGGGTTTATGATGTCTATAACAAGCCCACTTTCTATTTTGTTTTGGTTAGGCATTTATGGTTCCGTATTAGCTAAGACGATCCAAATGAACGGTACAAGTCAGTTGCTGGTGTACAGCTGCATGATTTTTGTAGGTTTAACATTGTGGGACGTTTTTGTTGCTGGTCTTACAACAGGATTCCGTAAATTTTTAAATGATACAAGCTTAAAAGTAATCTCAATTATCTCTGGTGCTTCATTGCTAGGTTTTGGACTATATTTTGGTTATCAAGGGCTTAAAGCACTCTTTCATTTCTAATCCTGAAGGAAGTATTTTTTGACCATTATAGTTAGCAAAGCGGTTGCCTTTATTCAACCGCTTTTTTCTTTTAAAATAAATCTATTAAGAGGAAAAAGCTAATGTGGGTGAAGGGAGAAAAAGATGACATCAATAATCGAATTAAAACACGTTTCACTTAAAAGAAATGGTCAATGGATTTTGAGGGATATAAACTGGGAAATCAAAAAACATGAACATTGGGTGTTGTATGGACTAAATGGAGCTGGAAAAACAGCTCTCTTAAATATGCTTTGTGCGTATTATTTTCCAACTGAAGGAGATGTGAAAGTATTAGGGAAGGTATTTGGTCGTGATTATTTAGCGGAGAAACTTCGTCAAAAAATCGGACTAGTATCTACAAAGCTACAACAGAAATTTTATCCTTCAGACACTGCATTTGAAATTGTATTAAGTGGTGCTTTTGCTTCAATCGGACTTTATGAAAAACCAACAGAAGAAATGAGACAAAAAGCGATTGGACTATTAAAAGAACTGAGCTGTTTACATTATGCTGATAGAGCATATGAAACTTTGTCACAGGGAGAAAGGCAACGAGTTTTGATTGCTCGAGCTTTAATGTCAGAGCCTGAGCTGTTAATTTTAGATGAACCGACAACAGGTTTAGATTTTCTTGCACGTGAACAGCTATTAGAATCAATAGAGGGCATGATGAAAAAGGAATCCGCACCAACTCTTCTTTATGTTACTCATCATGTTGAAGAGATCTTGCCAATCTTTTCTCATACTCTTTTATTAAAAAGAGGAGAAGTATTCGATTCTGGTGAAACAAAAGAGATGCTATCTGCTGGGAAGCTTTCAGCGCTTTTTGATTCTGACGTTTCAGTGATCTGGGATGAAGGACGTGCAAGTTTAAGGAGAAAAGTTCAAACCATTGATGCAGAATAGTACTCGCTCTTTCTTAATAAAAATAGAAATAAGGCCTATATCTCTTACGATTTTAAAGGAAGTGTTCCAATGTTTTTAAAATCCTTTGAAACGAAACAAATGCTTGAAGCGATTTTAGAGAGTATTGATGAAGGTATTCATGCTGTTAATTCTGAAGGGATCACAATTTTTTATAATCAAGTAGCTGCTAAACATGACGGAGTTGAAATGGAGGAAGTACTTGGAAAGCATGTTCTTGAGGTGTTTCCTTCATTAAATAGGCAAACAAGTACCTTGCTTAAGGTCATAGAGACAGGAAACTCAATTTATCAGCAATCTCAGACCTATAAAAATAGTAAGGGTCAACTCATTGATACGGTAAATACTACTTTACCTATTAAAGTTGGGAATAACATTGTTGGGGCAGTTGAAATTGCCAAGGATTTTACAAAAGTCAAACACCTTTCTCAAAAGCTTCTTGAACTTCAGGAAAAAATGAACGGGCAGCAATCAAAGCCAATATCCACTTCAGGGGCAAAGTATGAGTGGGATCATTTTGTAACTGCTTGTGAAGAAATAAATGAACTAAAGAGATTGGCTAAAAAGGCTGCCAATAGTACCTCACCAGTGATGGTATATGGTGAGACTGGCACAGGAAAGGAATTAATGGTTCAAGCCATTCATAATGGTTCCATTAGAAAAGATGGGCCATTTATTGCTCAAAATTGCTCTTCTTTACCTGAATCTTTGCTTGAAAGTATTTTATTTGGAACGAAAAAAGGGAGTTACACAGGGGCGGTCGATCGAGCGGGATTATTTGAGCTTGCTCATGGTGGAACGCTGTTTTTAGATGAGATTCATACAATGCCTTTGGATTTTCAAGCAAAGCTATTACGAGTCCTGGAAGATGGAGTTATTAGGCGAGTGGGAGGTGTTGATTCATATTCAGTAGATGTAAGAGTTATTGTCGCGATGAACGAGCATCCTTACATTTGTATGGAAAAGAAGCAATTAAGGACTGATTTATATTATCGTCTAAATGTTTTCTTTCTTGAACTTCCTCCTTTAAGAAAAAGAACGGGAGATATTCCTCTATTGATTCATCATTTTATTCAAAAATATAACTACAATTTCGGTAAACTTGTGATTCATATTGATGAGAACGTGATATCACTGTTAGAAAGTCATTCCTGGCCAGGAAATGTTAGAGAGCTTGAGCATGTCATTGAATATGCGATGAACATGGTAGAAAAGGAGGATACATTAACAATTCACCATCTACCCTCCTTTATAAAAGATAAAATTCCTCCTGAAAAGGATGTAATAAAATCCTTTCGTGAAGTTGTTGAGAAAACAGAGAAAGACTTAATTCAACAAGCACTACACAAAACAAATGGAAATGTGCTTAAGGCCTCTGAGCTCCTTGAACTCCCAAGACAAACTCTTCAATATAAAATGAAAAAATATAAAATTCACTAAATGAGGTGGATACAATGACCTTGACTTCCGAAACGAAGAAAATTTCAACATCCCGCTATGTCATGCAACTGTATTTAGACTATTTTAATGAACGAATTCGCGTCGATCATTACCGGGGAAATATGACAATGATTTTGCAGGAAATAGAAAGATTAAGCGCAGAAAATACCTTTCAAAAAATTATTTTTTTCACACGCCCTGAGCAATGGATGGACCTTTTATCAAAAGGATATGAGTTGGAAGCAGTAATAAAAGGATATTTTAATGGTGCTGATAACATGATTATGACAAAGTATTTAGATGATAAAAGAAGAACAAGTGAACACTGGATTCAAGAGAATACTATTCTTGAAAAAGTCTTTCAAAAAGAAAGACAAATAAATGAAACAGACTTACCTGCTCATTATCATTTCCGCAAAGCTGAAATTAACGATGCTGAACAGCTCGCCAATTTATATGGTAAGGTGTTTGAAATTTATCCAACTCCGATGAATAATAAAGACTATGTAAAAAAAATGATTAGTGCCGGCAATCTTTTTTATGTAGTGGAAAGCAACAACTTACTAGTTAGTGCTGCTTCTGCAGATGTGAACATTGATTTTAAAAATGCTGAGTTAACAGACTGTGCAACATTGCCAGAACATAGAAAGTACGGGTTAATGAAAATGCTGCTATTATTTCTTGAAACTGATTTACGCAATAATGGGATTTTTTGTGCATTTTCAATTGCGAGGTCACTATCCTTTGGGATGAATGCAGCGTTTTATCAGCTTGGTTATGAATACAATGGGAGATTGACTAAGAACTGTTATATATTTGATAAGCTTGAAGATATGAATGTATGGGTGAAAGATCTCTCTCATTAACTGCCGAGTTTTTAGCATGCTGCCGAATTTTCAGCAAGTTTCATAAGCGTTGTTTGCCCGAATCTTGGCACTTGCTGCTTTTTTTATAGTGAAAAAGAATATCTTTTTATGAAGAGTAGACATAAATTATTTTTCCAGATGCTTAGACATAACGATTTATCTAAAGAAAATGGTTTCCCTTCTTATAGTTGGCACAGATCTTGCTTAATAATTTGTGAATAGCAAATGTAAGGGGGAAATCTTCATGTTGAATGATTTATATAAACCGGACCGTCATTGGAAGGAAATTAGTTTATGGAAAGATGTTACGGATGAAAAATGGAATGATTGGATTTGGCAGTTAACAAATACAATCCGAACTCTTGATGATTTAAAACAAGTCATTGACTTAACACCTGAGGAAGAAGAGGGTGTTAAAATATCTACAAAAACTATCCCACTCAATATTACTCCTTATTATGCATCACTTATGAATCCAACTGACACGAGATGTCCAATTCGAATGCAATCTGTTCCGATTAGCCAAGAAATAAAGAAAACCAAATATGACTTAGAAGATCCGTTAGAGGAAGATGAAGATTCTCCTGTAGCAGGTTTAACACATCGTTATCCAGATCGTGTGCTTTTTCTCGTTACGAATCAATGCTCTATGTATTGCCGTTACTGTACCCGCCGTCGTTTTTCGGGGCAAATTGGGATGGGGGTGCCTAAGAAGCAACTAGATGGGGCAATAGACTATATTCGTAATACACCAGATGTTAGGGATGTTCTATTATCTGGTGGAGATGGACTTTTAATAAATGACACAATTTTAGAATATATTTTAAAAAATTTGCGTGAAATCCCACATGTGGAAATCATTCGGATTGGCACAAGAGCACCTGTTGTGTTTCCGCAACGAATAACAGAAAACCTTTGTAATATTTTGAAAAAATATCATCCTGTTTGGTTAAACACGCACTTTAATACTTCTATTGAAATAACAGAAGAATCTAAGCGTGCTTGTGAAATGCTTGTTGATGCAGGTGTGCCTGTCGGCAATCAGGCTGTTATTTTAGCGGGAATAAATGACAGTGTGCCGATCATGAAAAAACTCATGCATGACTTGGTTAAAATTAGAGTCCGACCTTATTACATCTATCAGTGTGATCTCTCAGAAGGGATCGGACACTTTAGAGCGCCGATTTCAAAAGGATTAGAAATTATCGAAGGCTTACGTGGACATACGAGCGGTTATGCTGTTCCAGCCTTCGTTGTTGATGCTCCTGGTGGAGGAGGGAAAATTACTTTACAACCAAACTATGTGATTTCCCAAAGTCCGACTAAAACGGTACTACGCAACTTTGAAGGAGTGATCACAACGTATCCAGAACCGGAAAAGTATATTGCAGGGCGTGCAGATGATTACTTTAATGAGATTTATGGCGCGGAAAATATCAAACCGTCTAAAACTGGAATTACCTCTTTATTAAATGATGAGAAATTTAATCTTGTACCAGAGTCATTGGAACGTCTTCACCGTAGACAGAGTTTCCAGGAAGATCCGAACTATTCAACAATAAAAGATAAGCGCGAAAAGCGAGATGAGTTAAAGGAGAAAAAGTTTCAGGCACAACAAAAGAAAGAAAGTTAGTTAGTAAACAGAGGGCAAGGGAGGTGTCATCATTTTAAATGAAATGTGAATGGTGTGAATCCGCTAATGTAACAAAGATAACCTGTACTGTTTTTTGGGAGCTGCCTGATGGAACGCGTGCCATTGAAATTACCGATACACCTGGTATGAAATGTGCCTCATGTGGGATGGAATATCAAGATGAAAAAATAATTGAGGAGCTAGAAGATCAGTTGTTTCTTATTGATACAAAGAAAGTGGATAAAGTGATTTCTTTCCAATCGTTAATGACAATGCCAAGGTTTTTAAAACGCAACTATTTTAAATTTTAGCGTTGTTTATGTAAAAGAAAGAGGCGATCGTATGAAGCGGTCATTATTAATTAAACCAACCATGAATGAGCAATATCCAACAGTGAGTTATGGGAAGGAGATTTATTTATACGATAATAAGGGCAAGCGATATATTGACGGATCCTCAGGTGCAGTTACAGCGAGCCTTGGTCATGGGGTATACGAAATTATTAAAAGCATGCAGAATCAAGCAAATAAAGTTTCATTTGTTTATCGTTCTCAATTTACTTCAGAGCCTGCTGAACGTCTGGCTGAGAAATTAAACAAACTAGTTGATGCTGATGAAGATTATTGGTCCTTTTTTGTAAATAGCGGATCAGAAGCAACGGAAACCGCGATGAAGGTTGCAATTCAATATTGGCAGGAACAAGGGAATTTTAAGAAGCAAAGAATTTTGTCGCGGTGGGTGAGCTACCATGGGATCACCCTCGGTGCGTTATCTATGTCTGGGCACATAAATCGCAGGGAACGATTTGTTTCCTTACTTGAGGATTATCCCTCTGTTACAGCTCCTTATTGCTACAGATGTTCTTTTGATAAAACCTATCCAACTTGTCAGTTAATGTGTGCACATGAAGTGGAAGCAGCAATAAAAAGAATTGGAGCTGATCATATTGCTGGTTTCATCGCTGAGCCAATTATTGGTGCAGCAGGAGGTGTGATCGTACCTCCGGACGGATATTATCAGAAAGTTAGAGAGATATGCGATCGCTACAACATTTTATTTATAGCAGATGAAGTGATGACGGGAATCGGGAGAACTGGAAAAATGTTCGGCCTGGATCATTGGGGAGTAAAGGCTGATATTGTTGCACTCGGAAAAGGGATGAGTGCAGGCTTTACTCCAATGGCTGCAACTCTCGTGAGTGAAAAAGTGATGAAACCGATTCTAGAAGGCTCAAATTCTATCATGAGTGGCCATACGTATAGTGCCAACCCTCAATCAGCAGCAAGTGCTTTAGCTGTTTTAGAATATATTGAGAATAATAACCTAGTAGATAAGGTAAAAGAAAATGGCACATACTTGCTGAAAAGACTTAAAGAAGAATTATCCAACCTTGAAATAATTGGCGATATACGTGGGAAAGGACTAATGATTGGGGTTGAGTTTGTTTCTGACAAAAATATAAAGCAATCATTTCATAATAATGGTGCTGTTACGAACAAGATAGTAAAAAAAGCTAGAGAAAAAGGCTTATTAATCTATCCATCCTCCGCAGGTCAAGATGGGGTAGGTGGAGATGCGATTATCATTTCTCCTCCCTTTATTATCTTAAAAGAAGAAATAGAGGAACTTGTTTCTATTCTTATGGAAGTTGTCTCCGACATTCAGAAGGAGCTAGGACTAACAGGGGGAACAGACCATGAAGCAATCAATGTCCAAAAAGAGGATAAATAAAGTTGGGAGTTTAGATGAAGGTTTTTCCCGAATTAGTGATGGATGTTCACTTATGTTTGGTGGATTTGGAGGAGTAGGAAATCCACCAACTATTATAAATGGCATACTTCAAAAGGGAATAAAGGATTTAACACTCATAGGAAATGATGCTGGATTTCCTACAATAGGAATTGGGCAAGTGGTCAGTCAAGGAAGGGCGAAAAAAATGATTGTCTCCCATATTGGGTCAAATCCGGTTGCAGGGCAGTTGATGATAGATGGGAAAATGGAAGTTGAATTTTGTCCTCAAGGAACATTGGCAGAACGAATTAGGGCAGGTGGAGTTGGTCTTGGAGGAATTCTCACTGATATCGGGATTGATAGCATGATTGAAGAAGGAAAACAAAAAATCAAGATAAACGATCAAAACTATTTAGTAGAAACAGCACTCACTGCAGATGTTTCAATTGTTTACGCCAAAAAAGCAGATACCTTCGGAAATCTTGTTTATGAAACAAGTGCCCGAAATAACAATCCCTTAGTAGCAATGGCTGGTCGATATACAATCGTCGAAGCTGAACAAATCGTCGAAACAGGAGCACTTGACCCAGAAGCCATCATCACACCAGGCGTATACGTTGACATTGTCGTACAAAGCGAAGGGATCGATTGGAAATGGGCTTTGGGAGTGATGGTGCCTGTTCCGAGGAGACGTGGATTTGGTGCCTGTCACTTCCCGGGTTTTGACTGTTTATGTCGAAATTCGTTAAGGGGAGGTTAGAAAGTGATGGCAGAATTAGATGCTAGAAATAGAATTGCCAAACGTGCAGCTAAGGAAATTGAAGAAGGAATGATTGTGAATTTAGGAATTGGAATTCCTTCACTGGTACCAAATCATTTACCCGAAAAACTACAGGTTATGTTTCAGGCAGAAAACGGAATTTTAGGAATGGGTGAGTCACCCAAAAAGGGAGAAGAGAATCCAACTTTGTGCAATGCAGCTGGGTTTCCGGTGACGATCGTGCCGGGAGCATCTTATTTTGATAGTGCAACAGCTTTTGGAATGATTCGTTCAGGATATTTAGATATGACCATTCTTGGTGGACTGCAAGTGAGTGAAGAAGGTGATTTGGCAAACTGGATTGTACCTGGTAAACGAATACCTGGTATTGGTGGGGCGATGGAGTTAGCTAAAAAAGCGAAAAAAGTCATTGTTTTAATGAATCATTGTGATAAAAAAGGGCAGTCCAAAATTGTTAAAACATGTACACTTCCTTTAACCGCAAAAAGGTGTGTTAGCATGATTATTACAGAAATGGCGGTAATTGAAGTAACAAATGAGGGTTTACTCTTAAAAGAAGTGATGAAACCATATTCAGTTGAAGAAGTTGTGAGTCTAACAAATGCTAAATTACAACTATCAGAAAATAGTAAGAATTGTACCTACTAAATAGAGATGGGGGATGAAGGGTGAACGAAGAACGAGAGATGCTTCGGGCACAAATAAACCAATGGCTTACTAATAATCATGATCATGGAATAAAGCTATTACAAAAATTAGTTCAAGAAAATAGTATTCAAGGGAATGAGCGAAAAGCTCAAACAATTGTTATTGAAAAGCTACGTCAAATTGGTTTAAAAGTGGATGCGTGGGAGCCTGAGGGGAAACAGCTAGTTGAACATCCTTACTTTGCTTCACCAAGAAATAAATTTAAAGGCAGTTTAAATGTTGTTGGTGTATTAAAGGGAACTGGTGAAGGCCGATCTCTTATATTAAACGGACATATTGATGTTGTGCCAGAGGGTGATGTAACACAGTGGGATCAGCAACCTTATAGCGGGAAGGTTGTTGATGGAAAGCTTTATGGTCGTGGTGCAACAGATATGAAGGGTGGAAATGTTTCCCTTCTTTTGGCATTATCTGCTCTACGTGCACTAGGTATCCCATTGAAGGGAGATGTTATTTTTCAAAGTGTAATAGAAGAAGAAAGTGGAGGCGCTGGCACACTAGCAGCGATACTAAGAGGTTACCAGGCTGATGCTGCCCTCATTCCTGAGCCGACAAATATGAAAATATTCCCGAAGCAGCAGGGATCAATGTGGTTTCGGTTAAATGTTAAAGGTCTAGCTGCACACGGAGGAACACGGTATGAAGGGGTCAGTGCTATTGAAAAATCTATGGTCGTTATTGAACATATTAAAAAACTTGAAAAAAGTAGAAATGAGCGTATTACAGATCCCCTCTATAAGAATATCCCTATTCCTATCCCTATTAATATAGGGAAAATTGAAGGTGGAGATTGGCCCTCATCTGTCGCTGATCTTGTCAACTTAGAAGGAAGAGTAGGGATTTCTCCCGATGAGACGATAGAGCAAGCTCAAAAAGAATTTGAGAAGTGGATTCAGGCCCTAGAAACAGTAGATCCGTGGTTTGCTAAATATCCAGTTTCTCTTGAATGGTTTGGAGCAAGATGGGTTCCGGGTTCAATTGATCTTAATCATCCATTCATGTCTTCATTATCAAAAAGCTACTCAAAAGTTACAGGTGAGCAACCAGTTATTGAAGCATCTCCATGGGGAACAGATGGTGGCTTGTTAACTACAGTTGGTTCAACTCCAACCATTGTGTTTGGACCGGGTGTTACTGAAAAAGCGCACTACCCAAATGAATACATTGAAATTAATAAAGTTTTTGAAGCTGCTGAAATTATTGCGCTAACAATTGTTGATTGGTGTGGAGTTGAACGGTAGCAGTCGCTTTCATTTAGAATATTCACTTTACAATACGCTAATCTCTTAAATAGGAGGGATTGGCGTAAAATACATACTAGAGAGCCATAATTATTTTTATATAAGTTTCTTGAAAATTCTAAATAGAGGAAATATACAATCGCGAAATTAGGTGAATGATGAAAAAATGTGTATAATCATTTGTAGCAAGAATGATTCCGTACTAGATTTCTATTTTAAAAGCCTTAATTGCTTATGGAGTCAAAAAGAGAGGAAGGATACATATTGAGTACGATTGTTTCTACTTTACCAAAGTTTGATCATGTAGGAAGTTTCCTACGACCACAGCGTATAAAAGATGCACGTAAACAGCATGCCGAAGGAAGTATAACAACTGATGAATTAACGAAAATAGAAAATGAAGAAATTACAAATTTAGTTGCTAAGCAAAAAGAAGTAGGTTTAAAAACAATTACTGACGGAGAATTTAGACGCGGTTGGTGGCACTTCGATTACTTAGCTGGATTAGAAGGTATTGAGGTTGTTGAAACTGAGCGTGGTGTACCATTCCATGATGTGGAGACTTCTGCTTTTAATATTCGGATTAATGGCAAAATTAAGTTTAATAATCATTATATGCTGGAGCATTTCCGTTTCTTAAAAGAAGTAGTTGGTAACGAAGGTCATATTGCAAAAATGATTATTCCAAGTCCAAATATGATTTTCTTTAGAGAAGGAATCGGCAGTGATTTTGAAAAACAATTTTATAGTAGTTTAGAAGAAATTTATGTAGATCTCATTCAAGCTTACAAAGACGCAGTAACTGCATTTTATAATGAAGGCTGCCGTTACTTACAACTGGATGATACGGCTTGGGCATTATTTTTTGATGAGAGCAGTCGTAACCTTGTGAGAGCTTTTGGGTCTGATCCAGACGAACTTATCCATCAGTTTAAACATGCAGTAAATGAAGTAACTTCTGTTAAGCCGGATGATATGGTTATGACAATGCATATTTGTCGTGGAAACTACAAATCATCCTATGCCTCTTCTGGAAGCTATGATGGCGCATCAGAAATTATTTTTGGACAACTTAACCTTGATGGTCTTTTCCTAGAGTTTGATGATAGTCGTTCAGGTGGTTTTGAGCCACTTCGCCACATTAAGAGAAGTGACCTTCACGTTGTGTTGGGTCTAATCACAACAAAAACACCTTCACTTGAGGATGCTGATGCTATTAAAGCTCGAATTAACGAAGCAGCACAATACGTATCTTTAGATCAGTTACACTTAAGTCCGCAATGTGGCTTCGCATCCACAGAAGAAGGTAACTTACTAACTGAAGAAGAGCAATGGGCGAAGGTTCGCCACGTTATTGATATTGCGAATAGTGCTTGGAAGTAGTCTGACAAGTGACAGGCACGACCCGAAGTATGTCGAATGAAGATTTTGACAAGTGACAGGCACAACCCGAAGTATGTCGAATAGAGAGGCTGTACCGAACTGGTACGGCCTCTTTTGCTTGTTAATGTATCAAATCATTTTTTGTATCAATATAGAGGCTTCCGTCTTTCTGAATTTGAGCGTAAAATACATCTGATATCGATTCGATTCCGGATTGTTGCAATTGCTGTTCAAGCCATTCTTGATTTAGGTTTAGTTTTTGTAGATTTGTTGAGATTACTCTTCCGTCATTAATTACCTCAGTAGCGATTGGGAAATAGACTGGTTTTGTTGATTGTATATTCATATCCGCTTTCGTTAACGGCTGTTGGGCTTCTTTCTTCATGACGGACAACTTACCATCCGTTTCGAAAATTGCATAATCAACATCAAGGACTGAAAATACATTTTTTTGTCTAAGTAAGGCATTTAATGCATTAACATCTAGTCGCACTTTACGAAGTTCATCCTCCATAATTTTCCCGTTTTTTATCAAAATTCGTGGCTGTCCCTCAATAACTGTACGTACTCTCTTCGATTTGATATCAATATAACCAAGAGCAATTGTAAAAAGACTCCATCCGACCAATGCTATAATGCCGTTTCTAATTGAAACTGTGGAATTGATTACTAATGAAGCACCAATCGTACCTATTGCTATTCCAGATACGAAGTTAAAAAAGGTCATTTGAGAAATTTCTTTTCGTCCCATAATTCTCGTTAAAACTAATAGCGTAGTAAAGGCAATAGCGATTCTTGATATTAATTCTATAATCGACATATTCATTCTCCTAAATGAAATTTATATATTATATTCTTTTTCCTTTTAGCTTAAATTATGTATTTTATTACACATCACAATAAATTCCATCAGTTAAATAAAATGAAAAAACTCGCCATCAAATTGTAATAAATTACCTTTGTTTACACCTATTTCTTCCTAATTTTTCTTATATAATAGAAGAAAGGAGGCATTCATTATGCATGCTATATCAAAGAAAAGCCTAATTAGTTTTTTTATTCTTCTTTCATTAATTATCACAGCCAATACCATGCTGTATCGTGTGGAATTTGTGAAACCGCTTCCTAATGGGGTTGCACTAGGTTCTTTGTTTGATTTTATTATTGTTATTCCATTATTAGCGTACTTTTTTATCATCAGAAAACGTTACTCATTAAAATATTTACTTCCTGTTGCACTAGCAGGCTATGGAGTTGCTTATCTCGTTGTACCGAACGGACTACTTTCTTCCTATTCCTTTGTGAAATATCTGCTGTTTGCGGGGGAAGCTGCATTACTATTACTTGAGCTTTATATTGTTTATAAATTAATAACAAAAATACCTGCTATCTTAAAAAGAGTAAAAACACATCAAACGGAAATTCCTACTCTGCAATATCGAATAGAACAGTCTATTTATCATGAGTTAAAGCCTTCACGATTCTTAAATATCATCGTATCTGAGCTTTCTATGTTTTATTTTAGTCTTTGCACTTGGAGAAAAAAGTCACTAACAATACGTAATAATCAAGAAATGTTTACGTACCATAAAAAATCAAGCTCTCTGGCATTAAATATCATGCTGATTCACGCTTTGATTCTCGAATCTGTAGGGTTTCATTTTCTGCTTCATTCTTGGAATGAGGTTGTGGCAATCATCTCACTTGTTTTAAATGTGTACACCCTTTTCTTTTTATTAGCTGAAATTAACGCAATTCGTCTAACACCTTTTATAATCACTGACCGTCTTGTGTCTCTACAGATTGGATTAGGAAAGCAGTTAATCGTACCTTTAGAAGAAATAAAAAGCATTGACTATTATGATGGTCCCGAAAAATTGTCCAAAGAAGAGAGTAAAAAGGTTTTTGATGCAGTACTACCTGATTTTATGAAAGAAAAGCCAATTTTTGAAATCGAATTTACTTGTGAGCAGGAAGCCAAATTCATGTATGGCTTTAAGAGAAAAGTAAAGAAAGTACATCTTTCACCGGATGAACCTGAAAGATTTTATCAAGCGTTAATAAGAAAAATAGAGGACTAATGAAACCGTAGATATATTTGTTCAGTTAAAGTTAATAATAAATGATCGACACTAAAAAAACCCCACTATAAGGTGGGGTTTAAGTGTTTGTTGAGATTAATTGCTTTAATGGGTTAAGCATATATTCATGTAATATAACAACTCTCGATGAATGTGCAAAATGTTCTTCAAAAGTGAATAGGAAATCTTGATAAAACGAAAGAAAGCACTCGGCATTACATACATTTTGTTTAGTAAATATTCCGGATCGATTTAAAAATACATTTTCATATTTTAGAGAAAGTCTCTTTATGGGCTTTAAGAGCTTTTTAACATCACGTATCCGATATATTTCGCGTAATTGTTCTGTTATCTCTTTCGCATCTTGTTGCAGCTGTTTAGAAAGCTGTAGGTTTATCATCCTAATGTCTTCAGGAGATTCTACTTCAAAGATAAATTGTTTTAGCATGATCATGTCAGACTTAATTGGTTCACACAAATAGCTTTGGTAGATACGAAGTGTATTGTAAGCATCATACATAGGGTTGTGCTTTTCACCTAGAAACTCTAATCCGTACAGAGATAATCCATCCTCAACCGATATATTATTCTTAGAAACTCTTTTTTTGAAAATATCTTGAAAGTCTGTATATCGTGTTTCAATTTTTCTGATTGTCCGTTCTGGGATGCTATGTTTTAATGAGTCGATTTTTAAACGTGATAAATCACTTGGAGACCAGGAAAAATATTGAGACTTCTTTAACCCGCCAATCCATTCAAGAAAATCAGCAAAAACGTCTTTAAAATCGCTAGCTTTTTCTAAATCAGTATCATCAATACCCGTTAACGTTTTGCAGAAGTTAGTTAATGGATTTCTATTTTCTGGTCGAATAAATCGATCAAAATATGAAATTTCTTCTGAATCTAGCTCATATTTTACGGCGCCCAAACGAATGGCTTCCATCTTCTCAAAAGCCATCCCTTGATCAGAGCATAACATCTCGAAATCAAAGAAAATATATTGTTTAATGTCCGCCATTCATTTCCCCCCTTTAACAGGTAATTATATGGGGGAAAGTTTAAAATGAAAAGATCCAATAAGTGTAAAATGGAGATTTAACTAATTTTTATAGATTAAATAGGTCATGATTGTAAAAATCAGACAATTTACTAGGAACTTTTATGAAAATGAACCGTAATAATTTATAGCATTACTTTCTAAAAACTAGAAGGGAGAATGACATGAATATAACTGAGTTAAGAGAACGGGCGTTAGAAATTGGGAAGGTCACTGAAGACTTTGATTTAGAAATTGAAGAGTTACAATTAGAAGAAGAGGTTGCTTGTTTTGCTTGGAAACATAGAAAGAATGAAGATAATGGTATTTGGATTGAGATTAGTACGAATGGAACACTACTTGATTTAAATAAAGACCTACTATCACCATCAGCCTTAATCTTTTCTGAGAAACAGTTGTATGAAATGGCAATAGACTTTGTTTTAAATCATTACCCTTCGGCACTTCAGCAGTTTGCATTTGAGGAATGGAAAAGAGAAGAAAATAGAGGATATAGACTTTCATATGTGCAAAAAGTAGAAGGTTTATTCTTCCTCACACCGGATTTTGGTTGTCAATATTAGAAGATGGAGAAGTGGTGCTATTTAAATATGTGGGAATGGCTGAGGATATTAGAATTCCACAATTAATTATGGAAAAAGAAAAGATAAAGGAAAGATTTCTACGAGAACTTGAAATGGAATTACAAACTACAAATCTATCTAATGAGTTATATAACTTTACTGGCGCTTCATCAAAGCTTGTTTATGAGCCGTCTTTCCCTTTCAGCTATTTGTGTGCTGATGGGACAAGTGTGTTAGAGGATGTTGAAGAAGATACAGAAGAAGAACTGGAGTTGGTTTCTCCTCCTAAAATAGAGAGGTTACTTAACGAGCTGATTGGTTTTAATGAAGATGAATATGAGAAAATTCGTGAAAGTGATTTAGGTGATGAAATCGGTTCGGTTTGGAGACCAAAGAATTTTACTAGTGAAGTTGAAGGAACGTCAATTAGTGATTTTTTTCAGAAGAGAAATCAGCTTACACTAAAGTTTAAGCATGACAAGAAAACTAATCACTTGCGGGGGGTGTTTTCATTTCTTGATCGAAAAGGAGAATTATTTCTTAATGAGGAACAATGTAAGAAGCTTGCGCTAGAGTTTTTGTTTACACTCTATCCGAATGCTGATGAGTTTTTACGAATGGTTAGGAGAATTTCTCAAGATGAAGAAGAGGGGAATTTTATCCATTTCCACTTTAACATCCATTGGGGTAATGTTCGAAATCGATTTGGTTCAGCATGGATAGGTGTGAACAGAACAACCGGGACGATCGATCATTACCTAGGACCTGACATGAACCTTGAGGATCTTAAAAAAATAAATACAAAGCCAGACATTTCTATACAGGAAGCTGTGAGAAATTATCAAAAAGACTTTGACGTGAAGCTTGAATGGAAAATAGAGTATCAGGATCATACTTCTCATTATGTATTGGTTTATGTACCAGATTTTCCGAGGCTGGAAGGAAAGGTCGCGTTTATCGATGCACAGAATGGAGAAGTAATCGTATCTAAAGAATATTTTTAAAAGCAACTCCACCACCAACAGATAAATAACTTTATAAAAAAGGAAAAAGCATAAGAAGATACCACAATATCTACTTATGCTTCTATTTTATTTGTTCAAAAACCATTTTAAGAAAGGCGGTAATTTCTTGTCTACGATTTTTAATTCATCCATTAATAATTTGTCTTGATGGTCTGTTATCCAATTTTCAAGTTCTTTTTTTGTGTTTAGTTGGGTATAGTAAGTTTCTCCCTTTTTACCTACCGCATTGACAACAAACCGACATGTGTTCCCCATAAATGCCCACCTTTATGAAAATAATCTATCCATTTAGCATTATAACAAGGGAAAAATTAATTTCTAGCCTTTACTTATAAGAAAGAAGGGAGTAAAATTTAACTCTTTACCTTAATTATAGTAGGACCTTTTGTACCTCGATGGGACTTAGAGCATTTGACTGATCAATATAAATAAAAGCATTGTATCTATTTGACATGTTTGATGGTACATAATTTCCATAATGTTCGTAAGCAGGATTATAGACAACTCCAATTGCACGATGACCAATCGTCTTATTGAAAAGATGCTTATTTTGTTCATTGAATACTAAATATTTATCATATGAACCTGCTTGATACATACAGTCTTCCCAACTGCCAGATTGAGCGGGAGGGGTTACCATCCTCTCAAGGTTTACACCCCATTGATCTGCTGCAATAACTGTTCCACGATGTGTACCATATCCAATGATAAAAAGGTTGTCTTCTCCTTTTTGTTCCCTTAAGAGCTGCCCTACGTTAACAATTCCTTCATTAGCCATATCTGTTGCACGTGCGTCCCCAACATGGGTGTTATGCTCCCAAATAATACCCTTTGCATTTTCTCCATAAAATTGATGGATTTTATTAATGATTTCTACCATATGACGATCACGAATATTCCATGATTCATTATCATTCAATACCATTGTTCGGTAATAATTTTCAGCATTTGCTGTAATGATGGCATTTACTTCAAGGTCTAATGCATTTTCTTTATTACTTGAATAATTTGATTTATTCAGACGGATATCTGTTAATAATTTGGAAACCTCTTCGTGACAGCCTTCACCATAAAATGAAGCAGAAATTCCGTATTTTTCTGGGCGACGATTAAATGGTTCAAAACAAGCAAAAGCTTTTTTTGCTGTTTCAACTTGAGAAGGAGTTGTTCTTTCTAAATACCTAATAATATCATCAATTGATTCCCATAAAGAGTAAACATCTATTCCATAGAAACCAACCTTTTTGTCATCAGGTTGATTTTGATTATATTTTTTTAACCATTCAATTAAATCAATCATTTCCTCATTGGCCCACATCCATGTTGGCCAGCGATTAAAGGATTTTAGCACATCACGTGCATGTGAGGATTGTTTATCAATACCTTTAATATATCTATTTACTTGTTGACATGCTGGCCAGTCACCTTCAACTGCAAGATATGTAAATCCTTTTTCCTTTATAAGTTTTTTCGAAAGTTCTGCTCTCATTGTGTAAAACTCAGAAGTACCATGAGAAGATTCCCCGAGAAGGACAAATTGGTGGTTACTAATTTCGTTTATCAAAGAATCTAAATCCTCTGATTCATGTATTGGCTTAGAATAATCTTTAATCGCTTGAATTAATTTGTTGGGCATTTTTTATTCCCCTTTTAATTATTGTTTGTATTCAGCATGATAAGAGTTTTCACCAGAATGAACAGATAATAAGGTGTCTGCGTAGCCGACAAGTCGATTAACTATTTCATCAGAAATCGAATAAACAAGTTGGTGGTGTTTTCTAATATGTAATTCAGGATCATCAAAGATAATAGTAGTATTGATAAAAATATGCTTCGTATCAAAAAGATTGTAGTGGATGATTGTTTTTCCAGCAGCTCCACCTGTTAAAGGATCTTTATAACTTGGTAAAAAAATATACCATTCCTCTGCAGAAGGTGAGCGAAAGTTTTTAGTATAGGTCATTCCTTTTATTTCTTCTTCAATTTTAAGCATTAGGTCTTTGTCCATTACTTCTATAATGTTATCCTTCATCACTTATCTCCTTCAGTCAGCGGGGTTCGCATCAACTGCAATTTCATACGCATCTAATACGATATTCTTTTTAATTGGATCTGAAACTCCAACAAGATATTGACCATCTTCTTCGTCTAAAACCTGCATAATGATGGAATCATCATCATTATCTTTTGATGTTAATAGAGCATAGGTTTCAGCTTCCACAGCAAGTAATGCTTCAACTGAGAACGTTCTCTCTTTTCCGTATTCATCTTCGACTGTAATAAAATCCCTTTCTTGCTCCAGGGTCATTTTACACACCTCCAAATTGTTAAAAGTAGTTTATCCTAATTAGAATCATTTAATGAGATTGAGAGGGGTATTACTTATAGAGAAGAATAAAAAATAATAGCCCATATTTTGGATCTTTTCATTTATAAATTGAGATGTTATGATTGTTTCCGTTGCCGAGAAAGCCTAGTGAATACAATTAAGGATATTGACACATGGTTAACTAGTGTGATAAATTATAAATCCTGCTTCATTCGAAATAAGACAAGTGA
Organism: Metabacillus endolithicus; assembly: GCF_023078335.1. Taxonomy (GTDB): domain Bacteria; phylum Bacillota; class Bacilli; order Bacillales; family Bacillaceae; genus Metabacillus; species Metabacillus endolithicus. The sequence goes on from NZ_CP095550.1 coordinate 4,188,442, forward strand.
AATAAGTTTTTTATAAAAAGGTCTTGAAATATTTCGTGAAGTTATTATAATAATATTTGTCCTTGAAAATTGTCTGGTAATGATGGCGAAGAGGTCACACCCGTTCCCATGCCGAACACGGAAGTTAAGCTTTTCAGCGCCGATGGTAGTTGGGGGATTCCCCCTGTGAGAGTAGGACGTTGCCAGGCATGTCCATTTTTATTTTATGGTCATGCAACAATTAAATATGGCCCATTGGTCAAGCGGTTAAGACACCGCCCTTTCACGGCGGTAACACGGGTTCGAATCCCGTATGGGTCACTTACTATAACTTAATATATAGTAAGTAATAAATTATTTGGAGGATTAGCTCAGCTGGGAGAGCACCTGCCTTACAAGCAGGGGGTCGGCGGTTCGATCCCGTCATCCTCCACCATATTATTTCGCCCTAGCGAACGAAATAATTTACCAAGCGGGTGTGGCGGAATTGGCAGACGCGCTAGACTTAGGATCTAGTGTCCTTGTGACGTGGGGGTTCAAGTCCCTTCACCCGCACCAAAGTTTTTTATGTTAGTAAAATAACTATCTTATACGCGGAAGTAGTTCAGTGGTAGAACACCACCTTGCCAAGGTGGGGGTCGCGGGTTCGAATCCCGTCTTCCGCTCCAATAGTAGTGCCGGGGTGGCGGAACTGGCAGACGCACAGGACTTAAAATCCTGCGGTAGGTGACTACCGTACCGGTTCGATTCCGGTCCTCGGCACCAACGTTTTTTCGCGTCAGCGAAAATAACGCACATTAATATATAACTTTATTGGAATAAATTAGCGCCCGTAGCTCAATTGGATAGAGCGTTTGACTACGGATCAAAAGGTTAGGGGTTCGACTCCTCTCGGGCGCGCCAAGTATAGAGGTGAGAAATCAGAAATCAGAAGTCAGAAGCGAGAATAAACTTTTCGCTCTAAAGCAACAATAAAGTCTCTGACCTCTCACATCCCACCTCTGATATCTAGAACGGGAAGTAGCTCAGCTTGGTAGAGCACTTGGTTTGGGACCAAGGGGTCGCAGGTTCGAATCCTGTCTTCCCGACCATTCATTATTAATAAGGGGCCTTAGCTCAGCTGGGAGAGCGCCTGCTTTGCACGCAGGAGGTCAGCGGTTCGATCCCGCTAGGCTCCACCAAATTTTTGTTTAAAAGTAACAAACAATATCTATGGCGGTGTAGCTTAGCTGGCTAGAGCGAGCCGTAAACATCTTGAATAATCTTCATTGTAGGCTTGTGAGGAATGTGTCTGGAAGAGACATGACGAACATGGTTTTTACAATGAGCGTATTGTAACTATGGCGGTGTAGCTCAGCTGGCTAGAGCGTACGGTTCATACCCGTGAGGTCGTGGGTTCGATTCCCTCCGCCGCTACCATTTGCACAAATGACCAATAGGTCACATATGTTATTGGAGGAATACCCAAGTCCGGCTGAAGGGATCGGTCTTGAAAACCGACAGGGGTGTCAAAGCCGCAGGGGTTCGAATCCCCTTTCCTCCTCCATATTTTTAAAATCTTTATATATTTATCATCGCGGGGTGGAGCACGTGAATATGCTTCATTGAGTTACATCAGCGTACCGATTGAGCAACATCTTGAATAATCTTTCTGAAATCGGGACGGTCCGTACAAGAAATAAACAAAGTTCAAGGGTAACACAATCTATATTTTTTATCATCGCGGGGTGGAGCAGTCTGGTAGCTCGTCGAGAACCATAACCCGAAGGTCGCAGGTTCAAATCCTGTCCCCGCAACCAAATATAATAGAAATATTATGTTATTGTAAGTTCTTTTCACTACGTGAAAAAACTTTGGTCCGGTAGTTCAGTTGGTTAGAATGCCTGCCTGTCACGCAGGAGGTCGCGGGTTCGAGTCCCGTCCGGACCGCCATTTTTTTTTGATTTTATACTAATGTTAACTTAGACTCTAAGTATAGTTTAAAAGGGTTTCGATAAGCGAGAAGTTCGAGGAAGCAAATGAACGAGCACCGGAGCGTATGACCATACGTGAGGATGTGAGTGAGGGAGCTGACGAAGAGATTCGAAGCTTAGCGGAAGCCGTAAACCCATTTGGCTCGGTAGCTCAGTTGGTAGAGCAATGGACTGAAAATCCATGTGTCGGCGGTTCGATTCCGTCCCGAGCCACCTTTTATTTTAAACAACTATAACGCCGGTGTAGCTCAGTTGGTAGAGCACGATCGAATATGCTTCGAAGCCCTTGCTTCAGCACACAAATCGAGCTGCTACTTGAATAATCTTTCTGAGATTTGGGTGACTGGTAAGTAAGATAGAACTTTATTTAAAATTTTAAATAATGCCGGTGTAGCTCAATTGGTAGAGCACGATCGAATATGCTTCGAAGCTTTTGCTTCAGCACACAAATCGAGCTGCTACTTGAATAATCTTTCTGAGATTTGGGTGACTGGTAAGTAAGATAGAACTTTATTTAAATCTTTAATAACGCCGGTGTAGCTCAATTGGTAGAGCAACTGACTTGTAATCAGTAGGTTGGGGGTTCAAGTCCTCTCGCCGGCACTCTCATATATGGAGGGGTAGCGAAGTGGCTAAACGCGGCGGACTGTAAATCCGCTCCTTAGGGTTCGGCAGTTCGAATCTGCCCCCTCCACCATAGATTTTGCGACAGCAAAATGTCTTACTTTAATTTTTAAAAACAACTCTTTTCATATTAGGGGCATAGTTTAACGGTAGAATAGAGGTCTCCAAAACCTTTGGTGTGGGTTCGATTCCTACTGCCCCTGCCAATTATAAAAAACTTGATGGCGATTGTGGCGAAGTGGTTAACGCATCGGATTGTGGTTCCGACATTCGTGGGTTCGATTCCCATCAGTCGCCCCAATTGTATATTGAATATACTAGATGTTTAGTAAGTAATAATTGCAGAAAAGCACCTAGTAGTCGACGATATTTCCTTTAGAATATCCTCTTGCTGGTGTAAAACACGAGACTTTTATTTTTGTGTAGAAAGCGTGGAATATGAAGTGATCGACATCAATTAAGGTTAAAAGTATACTTAGTAGTCGACTATATTCCGTGATATTTCCTTCAGAAATACCCCAGAATATCCTCTTGCGATGAGGATTCATGGAGCTTATTCAGGGAAGTATATTCATGAAGATTAATCAGTGGCTATAGCCAAGCGGTAAGGCATCGCACTTTGACTGCGACATGCGTTGGTTCGAATCCAGCTAGCCCAGCCATTTATTTTAAGGCATCATAGCCAAGTGGTAAGGCCGAGGTCTGCAAAACCTCTATCCCCGGTTCAAATCCGGGTGGTGCCTCCAATTCATTTCTTTATGCGGGTGTAGTTTAGTGGTAAAACCTCAGCCTTCCAAGCTGATGATGAGGGTTCGATTCCCTTCACCCGCTCCAAAAAAACTTATGGGCCTATAGCTCAGCTGGTTAGAGCGCACGCCTGATAAGCGTGAGGTCGATGGTTCGAGTCCATTTAGGCCCACTTTATATTATACATATTTCATTTTGTTCCGCAGTAGCTCAGTGGTAGAGCAATCGGCTGTTAACCGATCGGTCGTAGGTTCGAGTCCTACCTGCGGAGCCATTTTTGTCTTTAGATAATGCGCCTTTAGCTCAGCAGGATAGAGCAACGGCCTTCTAAGCCGTCGGTCAGAGGTTCGAATCCTCTAAGGCGCGTCAAAAAAGAGACCACTAGTGGTCTCTTTTTCATTTTCTATTTAGTTCCTAGTGATATATTTATCACATCATTTTCTTCTTTCCAACTACATGGTCTTACCTCGTTATTATTTAATTTCTTTAGAAGAAGCATACATAAATTTGTTTGATTCACTTTTCCACCAACTGAACTGCATTTTTCTATATCTGCTCGTATGCCAATTGAAAACAATGTAACTGACTTTTTAAGGAGTGGATTCCACGCTTTCATGAATCCACTAGTAGAAGACTCATCATTTGTACTTTTATATTCATTAAGAAAAAAAACTGCTCCACATCGTTTTATTAATTTTTCTTCAGCATCCTTGAGTGTTGTGTCAGGGTATGCTTTTTCAAGTTCTGTTTTAGGTAATGTGAGAAAATCTTTTGGTAAAACAGGTTGAAAGGAAGGATGAAATTCATTCATATAATCTTCTGTTTTTTTTATAGAACTATAGATATTTTTCACTTCTGTGATCAAATATTCTATACTTTTGTGTTTTTCTAAGATGATTTTTTCCCATTCCCACTCTTCAGTATAAAATGAATTAAATTGTTCTAGAGCATTGTTTATTTTTAATGATCGTAGGTTTGTATATAATCCCTCACCATGTGTAAATCCGTATTTAAAAAGGGTTGTTCTTTTCCAATCTATGAAAGAATGTAAATCTTTCTTATCTTTATGTACCTGTATAGGTGAAGAAACCTTTAATAAATTTAAAGTTTCTGAAAATGTGTGTTCGAAAAAGGTTTTTAACTCGTTCATGGCAATTTCAGTATGCATGAAATTTAAGTTCGCATGATCCTTATTCTGAATTTTTTTATTCATTGAAGTCACCCTCCAGGAAAGTATTCATTCAATCATCAGTTTTTGGGTATTTGACCAGTTTATCATATGTGAGTCCTGCTTGAATTGTGACAAAAAGACAATAGTTGATTTACCTTTAGCAGGAAACTCACAAAATGTTGCTGCTTCAGCAGAAGAACAGTTTGCCACAATGGAGGGAATCATTGTGGCAAATTTCCTTTCAAAGGTGGCAGAAGGTTTACAAGGCCTTGTTAGAAAATTTAAAGTGTGATGTACAGCATACAAAGTAATCTAAGTAGATTATTTTGTATGCTTTTTAATCTTTCACCTATAACAATCAAGCAGCACTGCGATAGAATCTTTGAAAATAATGGATGAGAATGATTACAAAAATCAGATGACAAGTAAGAGGATAAAAAATGTCATATAGTTCATACTAGCCACTATTAGAATCTATTGAGAGGTTGTGTGGAGTTGGGTGCTGTAGAGAGAAATGGATACCGATTTGAACCTGAGTTTAGTGTAATAAATCAAAATGGGGCTATACATGTTTATCATAAAGGTGAGTTTGTTGAAGAAATTAAGTTCTCTTTTTCAGGGGATTTTCCAGTACATGATAATATTGAAGCGCTAATTGATCAGTATTGTGAGGACCATAGAATATAAGAGTCTTTCTTGAAAATAGAGCAACAATAAAAAAGATTGAATAGACTACTATACGTCTCTTCAATCTTTTTTCTAAATTAAGATGTAATTCTCCAATTCATTTCATTGGATGTTTTTAACCATTCTGGTAGAGGAAATCTCTTTTCTATCGCCTCAGTTATCTCTTCTGCCATTTTTAATACAAGGGAGAGTTCAGTGTATTGAAGCACTTGTTGTGATAAAAATCCTCCAACATTGACCACACCTGAAATGCTATAATCGCCAACAGCATCTAACTCTTTCCCAACCCCTGCACCAGGCTTTAATCCTCCATTAAATACATAAAACTTACCGATTGAGTCAACTTTCCCTAACATTGAATCGATCACAATTACTTTCTTATTTATAGGAACTTCACTTAGCTTCTCATATAAATTTTTAGCATGTACAAGGTTGTTTATTGTACCAATTACATTTCTGTAACCCTTCTTTTTTAGGAATGAACCTACTAATGGACCTAATGAATCACCTGTTGAACGGTCTGTTCCTATGCAAACAAATATAATTTTATTGCAGCTTATATTAGGAGGGATCACATCTTGTAATATTTCAGGTAAATGAAAGGAAGTTACTGGTGAAATCATTGGCACAGCCCCTGAACAATAATTGTAGTTGATAAAATTAACATAAATTTAATAATTTATTTACAATTTTATCATATAAATCCATATTTCATCTAATAAAATAAAGAATTTTCAGAATATATTTCAACATTTCTCGCAGGGGGTAGTTGAATTTTAGATGATATTGTTGCATTTTGTCGTAATGATATAAAAATAATAAGGATTATTTTTTGGTTGAGATTGGTAGAGGCATCGGTCGGGATTCGATTTCGTTCAGTAATAAATGAATAAATTCATCGGATGCTTTTACCTTGATCGCATCTTTATATGCCCTATAGAGTGTTAAATTTGAGATAAGTTTTAGGGTTGTCTTTTTTTGCATTATTTGAAACTCCTTGAATAGTATGATTGCAACATTCATTGTAGCCAATTTCCAAAAAAATGATAAGGGTTTCGACGATCATTCTTATAATTAGACAAAAGTGTATTTTTTATAGAGAGGATAGTTACTTAGAACTTACTAGTTATTTTCGTAGGGAACAAGATCGTCAATTTCATTTAATCCAAGGCTACATACAGATTTTGTATCAACATTATAAAATAAAAGTTGAGTCCTATCCGGGGATAAATGAATCACACGACCTGAAAATGAAGTTCTCCCTATTTTCGTTTTCGTATATGCCACTCGAAGAAGGGTATGCTTATCTTGCCATTTTTGGACTTTTGAAAAGAATTTTTCCATAATAAATAGTCCTTTCTAAGGATGTTGAGGTTAAGAAAAATAATGATGTACGATGTGATAGATTAAATATTTCCAAAATAACTGAGTATTATAAAGGATAAAATAATTAATAGTGAAAATAAGGTGGTGTAAGGATGAAAATAGAAGGTACAATTATTTCTGGAGAGTTTGACTTTTCCATGAATGAATTTTCAATACATACTGTAAAGTATTTTCATACAGAATCTACTTTAAAAGAAAGGCAATTATTAATGCTTTATGAATATCTAACAAAGCATAAAGATGAAGATGGTGGGCAATTTGTCACTTTATACGATCAATTACCTGTACACTTAACTAGAAGGGAATTGAATGATTTAATTGTACGAGTAAATTCTATCAGAAATAATTTGATAAGACTAGTAGCTTAAAGAAGTTTTAAAAACCACAATTTTTTGTTTGTGGTTTTTTATTATGCTTTGTAAAATACATTAGTATACTTTTATACACTTAGTGAAAGTAAAGTATGTACTTGTAAAATATTGTTTGTTATCTAATAATGTGGATAGTAGCATCCATGAGTATTTTATCATTCCATAGATTGATTGAAAGAGGGTTTAAGAATGAACTTAAGAGTATCTGCGGTACAATATCACCTTCACACGATTCATTCGTTTGAGGAGTTTGAAAGCCAAGTCAAACACTATGTTAAAACAGCTGAAGAATTTGGTTCAGATTTTATTTTGTTTCCTGAGTTTTTTACCACACAATTATTATCCATTGGGGATGAACAAGGTCATGCATTACCTATTTATCGTTTACCCGATTTTACTGAAAAATATAGATCTTTGTTTATTGAACTTGCCATGAGTACAGGAATGCATATTATTGGTGGAACTCATGTCATAGAAAAAGAAGGCAAGTTATATAATGTGGCACATCTATTTTATCCTGATGGTCGAGTAGCTGAACAAGCAAAGCTTCATATTACACCTACCGAAGTAGAAGAGTGGAATATGAGTGCAGGTGATAGTCTGCAAGTATTTGTAACAGAAAAAGGTACAATAGCTATGCTAACTTGCTATGATATTGAGTTTCCCGAAATTGTTCGAATGGCAAAGGCAAAGGGGGCAGATGTAATCTTTTGTCCTTCTTGTACAGATGATCGTCATGGTTTCCATCGTGTTCGCTACACAAGCCATGCTAGAGCGATTGAAAATCAAGTATACGTTGTCACTACCGGTACAGTTGGATCTCTTCAAACAGTTGATTTTATGAGAGGAAACTTCGGGCAAGCGGCTGTTATTACTCCGAATGATGTTCCTTTCCCGCCAAAAGGAATTATGGTTGAAGGTGAAATAAATCAAGATATGATTGTAACAGCAGATTTGAATTTAGAGCTTCTGTATAAAGTACGCCTCACAGGCTCTGTTACTACATGGAGAGATCGTCGTACGGATCTTTATCCTGATTGGGAACCAGAAAAAGTAACGTATTAAACAGGAGGTTTGTATGTATCGAAAAGAATTTTATGTTTTCGACCAAGAAAAACCAATTAAAGCTGTAATTCGTAACTATGAAAAAAAAGACTTTAAAGATTTAATCCTAATTCAGCAAGAAAGTTTTCCTCCTCCTTTTCCATCAGAGCTTTGGTGGAATGAAGAGCAATTGGAAAACCACATTGAATTATTTCGACAAGGTGCTTTATGTATTGAGATTGAGGGGGAGATGGCAGGATCAATGACTGCATTACTTGTTGATTTTGATCCGCACCATCCTAACCATACATGGGGAGAAATAACAGATAACGGTTACATCCGTAATCATAACCCAGAAGGCAACACCTTATATGTTGTCGATATAGGTGTAAGGCCTAAATTTAGAAAATTAGGTTTAGGAAAATGGCTGATGCTGTCAATGTATGAAGTGGTTATTCATTTAGGGGCTAGAACGATTGCTTGGTGGTGGACGTATGCCCGGCTATCATAAAAAATCTGACGATATGTCACCTGAGCAATATGTAGCAGCTGTTGTAAAAGGAACAATTAAAGATCCTGTTTTAACGTTTTTGTTACGGTGCAGCAGAACACCAATTGGAGTAGTATCAAATTACTTAGAAGATGAAGAATCATGCCATTACGGCACTCTTATGGAATGGAAGAATCCGTTTCATGTTGAATAATCATAAAAGGAGAATTATTAATGGAGTATAACCGTATAACAAATAGTAAAGATCCACTTTTTGCACAAATGCATCAACTCATGCAGGAAATTTTCCCTCCCGAAGAAGTGTTGGAATTCAACCTTTGGAAAGAGCCTTTAGAAGATCCTGGTATTCGTGTATTTGTTGCTGTTCACGAAGGCAAAGTTGTCGGAGCAACAGAGTATCGTTATTATGAAGACTTTAATGTTGCAATGACTGATTTTACTATTATTGGTCAAGCCGGCCTTGGAGTTGGACCTTTCTTAGCAAACAAGCGATCTCATGATCTGCAGCAACTAGCTAATGAAAATGGACAAAAGCTATCAGGTATGTTTGCGGAAATCTATGATCCTTATCGTGTTGAAGATTTTGAATTTGGCGGTGTAAAACCGATGGATCCGTATGTACGTCGAGAAGTGTTAGCTCACCTTGGTTATAAACGAATTGATTTTCCTTATGTTCATCCTTCATGGAATAATGATGGTGAGGCTGTCACAGGTCTGGATCTTTGCTTCTTACCAATGGGAGAAAACAACACAACCATTCAATCGGATTTAGTTGTAGCATTCTTGAAGAGGTATTATACTGTACTACCTAACAAGCCTGAAGCGTGGCTTAAGATGATCGAAGAACTTGAGTCTAAGGAGCAATTAGCTTTAAAAAATATTTAATATTTCAAAAGTCCACTTTTATAGTGGGCTTTTTCTGTGAAATAGATCGTATATTTATCTCGTCCTTGCAAAAACTTATTAGTAAAAGAAAATTTTTTCAGATAGTGTTTAAATGAAATTAGAAAAAAGGAGGAGAAAATATAATTGCTTAAATATTCAAGATTCTTATTGTTATTAATGATGATCCTTCCTTGGTTTTCTCTGCCATTTATCGATAAAAAATCATTTAAACGGTACTATCCTGCAAGTTTATTTATTTCAATTGTTGTATGGCTTGAAAGTTATATTGCCAAAAAAAGAAGATGGTGGTGGTTTTATGAAAGTATTCATCCAAAAATACGGGGTGAAACACCACTCATTTGGGGTCCTTTTTTTATAGGCTCTCTGTGGATTATGAAATTTACTTATGGGAAATTTTATTTATATCTATTGATTAATCTGCTTGTTGATTCATTCTTTTCTTACCGACTGGTAAACTGGTTTCAGAAATTAGGAATTAGTTCATTGGTTCGTATGACTAGATTACAATTGCTCTTCGTTTTTCAATTTAAAGCACTATTGCTTTATGGTTTTCAACTTTTAAAAGAAAAAAGAAATATAGTAGACCATAATAAATCAACAAGTTGAGGCATTACATACCTAATATACAATTAATAAAGGAGAGAAATGTGATTGAAAGAGGAAAATGTTATTGATACTTTAAATGAATTTTTAAAAGGGCAATATATGGGGATTCGTTCTTATGAACATTTTATTGAAAAGCTTGATGATGGATTAATAAAAAAACAATTTCAAACGATGCAACAGGAGCATAAACAGCATGCTTTACAAGTAGCGGAGAGAATTCAAAATCTTGGAGGTACTCCTGTTAGTAGTGAGGGAGTAGTTGGCTCTGTTCAAGGATTCATCAGCCAATTTCAAATCCCAGACACAACAGAAGGTATGATTGAAAGTGCTAAAAAAGGTGAAAGTTATTATGGAATTGGGATGTCAGAGGAAATAGTTAGAGGAGATTTAGATCAGGAAAGTCGGCAGCTTATTGAAAAGATATTAGATAAAGATCGACAACATGTACAGATATTAAATGAAATGCTTCACTAAATTGAGCTGCCATCAGCTCTTTTTTTATTGCTGTGTTCTAAATTGAGATTCTCCAGCTAATTTCCCCACGTTTTAGTGGTCATTATACTACCACTTTTTCATATTTTTCATCTACAATGAAAAGAACAACTACAAATTAGCCAATACATACATGAATTGATTATTAAATATAGAAACTAGAGATAACCTACATGGTGAAGGAGTTTTATCATGAATGACATATTAGCAAGTTATTATACAATGGCAGTTGAGCGTACTAAAACCAAGGTTTTAGAAGATATAGATAAGTATTTAGAAAAGAAGGAAACATTACCTTCATACGAACAATATGTGAGAGAACGTGGAGAGTACATCGATCAAATTTGGTTAAACTCATGGCTAAATACAACAGCAAGTCATGCCGCGAGTTATGAGAAAAAGGAATTTTTAATAGATAGAGGATTTGACTTAGAAGGAGTAACCAAGAAGTTAATAAACCAAATGTTTCGAAATGAAATAAGAGATGTAGAAGCCTTTCATGTTCTAAACTGGTTAGATGACATGTTCTTGGATCATAGTGATCATTGGAACGACACATATGAGAAAGCAAAAGAATTGTATGAAGATCGCAGGAAAATGCAGGAACACCGTGAACTTACCAAAAAGTTAATTTTAAAATTTGAATTTTATATAGAGGAGCTACTTAACGAAAACTATGAAGAGTTATATCTTTATGTTCGTTATTTAATTGGTTCTCACCTTGCGATTGAAATTGAGCAAAAAGGTGTGGTTATTGCTTCAGAAGGCTTAACATTTTCAACATATTTATATGATGAAGCACATCTAGCTTATAACAGACATCAATATGAAGAAGACATGACAGAAATGTATGAAAGATTAATATCAGGCTATTTGTTTGACTTTGGTCCTAATTGGATTAAAGAGAGATTATCTTCAGACCTTTTTGATGAATATAAGCATGCTTTTCATGAACCTGTACCAGACACCTTAATTAAGGAAATAGCCTTTGATTTATTTATGGAACTTGCAGAAGAATTTTTCGCTGACTTACTAGAAGAGTATGTAACAGATTTAACAAAGCTTATCGATACTCCTTTCGATCTTCAAGCACATCAGAAAATTTTTGAGCATGACCTTTCAGAGCGGGAACGAAAGGTTGTTGAAGAATTAGAAGAGATCAAACGAAGAAAAGAAGAAGAAGCCAGGATGGTTGATGATATTTTTGGGAGAGAATATAATCCACCAGCTGGACGAAATATCCAATATATTCTTCATGTTGGAGAAACAAACACCGGGAAAACCTTTCAGGCGATTCAACGTATGAAGGATGCAAGTAGTGGTATTTATTTGGCTCCGCTTCGATTGCTCGCTCTTGAGATCTACGAAAAGTTAAATGCAGAGGGTATTCCATGTTCTTTGAAAACTGGTGAAGAAGAAAAAACAATTGAAGGTGCTGCTCATATAGCTTGTACTGTTGAAATGTTTTATGAAAAAGATTTTTATGATGTGGTAGTGATTGATGAATCACAGATGATTGCTGATAAAGATCGTGGGTTTTCTTGGTATAAAGCCATTACAAAAGCAAATGCAAAAGAAGTTCATATTATATGCAGCTTTAATGCAAAACCAATGATTTTGCAGCTTCTCGGTGACTCTGATATTGAAATCCATGAATATATTAGAGATATCCCTCTAGAAGTTGAACCACAGCTATTTCGCCTGAATCAAACGAGAAGGGGGATGCTCTAGTTTGCTTTTCGAGGAAAAGAGTGCTTGAGACAGCTTCTGAGCTGCAAAGAACAGGTCGTCAAGTTAGTATGATATATGGAAGCATGCCTCCAGAAACAAGAAAAAAACAAATGCAGAGATTTATTAACGGTGAGACGACCGTTATCGTAGCGACAGACGCAATTGGCATGGGACTAAATTTACCTATACGTCGAATTGTCTTTTTAGAAAATGATAAGTTTGACGGTACAAGAAGAAGGTGGCTCACCTCACAAGAAGTAAAACAGATTGCTGGCCGTGCCGGCAGAAGAGGAATTTATAATATTGGGAAGGTAGCATTTGTACACAACCCAAAATCAATGGCACGCCTGCTAGACCAAGAGGATCAACCACTTCAAGGATTCGCGATTGCTCCGACAACAGGTGTACTTGAACGGTTCCAAAAATATTCGAGAAAGCTTGGTTTGTTTTTTTATTTATGGGATCAATTTAAAAGTCCAAAGGGAACAAAAAAAGCTTCTCTTGCAGAAGAAAAGCTATTGTACGAAATGATTGAAGACACAATCATCGAAGCAAAACTATCTATGGCAGATTTATATGGCTTTTTACATTTACCATTCTCAACGAATGAACCAACCCTTAGAGCTCAATGGAAACAAAAGCTAGAAGCAATTGTTGATGTAGAGGACCTACCTGATCCTTTAATTAAAGATTCAGGTTTAGAAGAGCTTGAACTCTCTTATAAATCAATTGGTCTCCATTTATTATTTTTATATAAATTAGGTCGGAACACTGAAGCTCATTACTGGGAAAGACTACGTGAAGAAATTAGTGACAAAATTCATGAGCAGCTAAAGTCTGGTGTACAAATAACAAAGAAAGTATGTAAAGTGTGCGGGAAAAATTTGTCTCATAAATTTAAGTTTCAAATATGTAATGAATGCCATTTTGAACGACAAGAAAGGAAAGAAAAAAAGAAATCACGTTAATGAGAAGAGGATAACAAACAGGACTTAATCCTTGTAGTTATCCTCCTATTTATATTTAGTTGATGTCTACTTTTCCACTTGAAACATCTATGTTGACTTGGTGTTTACCAGAACCGTAAACACCATACATTTGATCTGAATTCTTTTGTAATTCTTTTAAATCAAAGTCAGAAGAAATGTGACCACTTCCAATACTTCCATTAAGTGTAAAGTCAGCATTTGATGGAAGATTGATCGTTGCTAAACCAGAGTTGATTTCAACATCGATTGAATCAATCAATTTGTTCATTTCTAAGTTTATTTTCCCGGAGGAAAGATCAGCCTCAACTTTCCCAGTATGTTCTTTAATCGTCAGATTTCCTGAGCTCATATCAAAAATTCCAGATTTAGTTGAGACAGATGAAAGATTAACATTTCCTGATGATCCGTCAAGCTCTAAATCATTTGCTGTTACCTTACTAATTTGGACATTACCCGAGCTCATATTAATCATTAAAGAATTCAATTTCATCTTTGACTGACCGTTAAAAGAAACATTACCCGAGCCACTATCAATGATAAGTTCCTTTTGATAATCCTCCGGAATATATATGGTAATTTCAGTCTTGTTAAACATTGAAAATAGGTTAAACCATTTTTGAGATTTTGATTCGACTTTAATTGTATCTCCATTTTCTGTTACCACTACTTTTCCTTTTCCTTCTAACTCAGCTCTTACCTGATCCGTATTTTCAGGAACTATTTTCGTGCTAGCTCCGGAAATATCTAATTCAATTTTATCAACTTTATTTGAAACCTCTGCTGAAGAGCCATTTCCTCCGAAAACAAACCATGTTGTGTTTGAATGAATAATGAGGAACAAACCTCCAATAAAAAATAAAAGCAAAAATAATTTTTTCATCATTTAATCTTTCCTTTCGGTACAATTAGTTGTTATTTATATCTTAAGAAAAAGGAAGGAACACAACAATGAACCCTAGCTTTATTTTGACTAGGGCTAGAGGCGTAGTATGTTTATATGTCATTGTTATCAACAGATGTAAGAAACTGATGGTAAAAAGAATCACTTGGAATGAGATGAACCAGTGATGCTTGAATTTTTGTGATGTGCGCTAAAGCTCTTGTTCCTAACCAGCTAGTTGGTAAAAATTCAGGAGGTAGCATGGGATCCTCTGCAAGAAGCATATCAAGAACTTCTTGGATTTCTAGATAGAAAATAAATAGTTTTAAAGGATCTTGCAGGTTTTCTTTTAAATAAGGATGGAGCTTTGGTTCATATTCACTTTTAATCCAGTCAAGTTTTTCTCTGTAGATGTTATGAATTCTTTCAAGATCCCATATTCTTGCTGCTTCATTTGGTCCTTTGGCTCCTTGATTATGGACCTTGTTTAAAAGAAATTCATCACTAACAAGAATGGTTACATATTCTTCAATCTCTAATGTATCTATCATATTTAGTACCTTGTTTGTTAGATTCCAAGGATAAATATAAACACTATTATATAATTGGCCGAAGCCAAGTTGGATGAGTTGTCTTCGAAAGGCATCTCTTTTTTTCGTTCTGTTTCAGGGATCTCAGTTAAAATCATGTACCATTTGTTATTCCAACGATGCTGATAAAAATTTTCTGTTCGTTCAATCGTGGTGATGAAATCCCGTCCATATGTAGTTATTGCATAAACTGAACGCTCAGGTGAAGTAATGAATTTTTCTTTTTTTAATTTCGATAACATATTCCGAATCGATTGAGGAGTATAGTTTCTTGCCTCATAAATGCTAATTATCTTTTTCCCTTCTAATTGTTCTACCTTGGAAAGCAAATATAATATTTGTTTTTCTACCGTCACTTTAAACCTCCTGCATATAACCATGAAAAGTACGAGTGTATGTTTATTTGTTTATTTTATCATGATAGGTTGAAAAAATGGTATTCAGTAAAACGAGTTTTAAAAAAATGGTTGATGTTTCCAAAGGTATTTTTTATAATATAAAATATAACGTACGTTAATAAATTAATTATAAAAAAGCGAGGGAGAAAAGATGATAATGACAGAAGAAACACAATATCATGATTCTTACAATAAAAGTCTAGAGCTATGGCCGGTTGAGTATTCCACCTATTATGTGAACACCGCTCAAGGAAAAACACATATTATTGAAAGTGGTAACAAGACTGCTCCATCTTTAATTTTGTTGCATGGAGGTAGCATGAGTTCAACGATGTGGTACCCAAATGTAATGGAATGGAGTAAAAATTATAGGGTTATATGTGTGGATATATTAGGAGATAAAAATAAAAGTATACCCCAAATAGAATTTATAGATCGCCCCAGCTATGCGCTCTGGCTTAAAGATGTTTTAGATACATTGCAGATTAAAAAGGCAGATATTGTTGGGTTATCTTATGGAGCGTTAAATGTAGTTAACTTTCTTTTGTTTTATCCAGAAATAGTGAACCGGGTTGTTTTAATGAGTCCGGCTGCAACATACGTGCCGTTTGATTCTAAGTTTTATACACATGCATTTGGTATGGTGAAAAATCCAAGTGGTGTTCAATCGTTTTTAAACTGGATTTTTGATGATCGTTATAAGCCACATCCTTTTATAGCTGAACAATTAGTGGCGGCTATGAATTGGGTTGAACCTTCTAAAAGTACAGCACCGAAAGAAAATGGTTTTCCTTATGTGTTTACAGATGAGGAATTAGCTTCAATTAGGAACCCGATTTTATTAATGTTTGGTGAAAATGAAGTAATGTATAACGTTGATGAGGCTTACAAGCGTGCTGAGAATTCATCTCCTTGTATGACAGTAGAGTTGGTAGAAGAGGTAGGTCACCTTATGTCTATGGAAAACCCAAGTTACATTAATAGGCGAGTGCTAGAATTTCTATCCGAGCAAAGAAGGAACTTTTGAAGAGAAAGAATCAGCATAACATGCACAATCTGTCATCATCATTTAACTGATGACAGATTGTTATGTAATAACTAACAACTATTTCTTGTTTTCTTCATTTCTTTTTAACGTATTAGAAACATCTTTTAGATTTTCTTCTTCTGCCATTTCGGTACCAAAAGCTAGTCTAGAATTCAAAGCAGGACCTCTGCTTCTAGAAAGAGATGGAGTGTTTTGACGTTCTGCAACAAATAGATGGACAAAAACTTCTGCACCTGTAATGATAACTGCAGAGATGATACTTCCCCATGCTACTTGTAGATAGCTTTCAAACAGGAAGCTTCCAAAGACCCAAACACTAAGGTATGTGAGTAAAAAGTCAGCAACTGCAGCAGCTCTTTTACCTAACTGAGGTAAAATCACTAATTCCCCAACGGCGTATGAAACAATTGTGACAAATAAACTGAATGAAACGATATCAACGATTGTGGCATCAAAAAACAAATCTAGACCAATTCCAAAGGCAATCAGACATGATACAAATTTAATTAATAGTATTGTTGCATGATTCATGTAAAAACCTCCTCGTATGTTATTTTGGTCAAAACCGAGAAGTTCATTCAATTTTGGTTAACTATGAAGTTAAAAAAAGTTGATTCAATTGAATCAACTTTTCACTTAAAACGTATTAATTATCCTTTGATTTTGCTCTACTGATTTTCGTTCCTTTATACCAATTGAATATCGATAGCAAAGTAAACCTATAATACCAAGTCCAAAGTACACAACAGCCATAGCTTTAGAAGGAATAAATGCTCCTAGCGTTAAACCTAAGCTACCCAATAACATAGCCACGTTATAAGAAAGATTGTCTACTGCCATATATGAGGCTCTAGCTTGTTCATGAACAATTCCTGCTAAAATCGTTTGACGAACAGGTGAATACATTAGCTCTCCAAGAGTAAATAAAAGAGCTGATAAAACAAGTAAACTAAAAGAATTACTGAACGCAAGAACACTAAAGCTACAGGCGTAAATAGAAAGACCGATGCTTAAAATCACTTTTGGATTATATTTACTTAACCATTTCGATAAATATAAAGTGGTGCACACAATCGTAATAGTATTGATAAGCATCATTATTTCAAACATCTTAACCCCTGTTATTTCAATGGAGAAAAAGTGAGTGTGAAATTCATTTTTTAACCTTACTGCAACATATTTATCAAGTTGAAATTCCAATGACATTGTAAAAATAGTCGCTAGCACAAATAACATAAAACCACGATCTTTAAGTACAGCCATATAGTGATTGATAATTCCTACTTTTTGTTGAACTTCTTCAGAATCTATCTTAGTTTTAGTTAATGTCTCATCTATAAAAAAGATGATAAGAAGCAGAGTGATGCCACTGACAATAAGAAACAAAAGAAAAAGGATGAACTTATAATCTTCAAAAAGGAGACCACCAATTGCGGCGCCTAATGCAATCGAAATGTTACCAGTCCAATATCCGAGACCATAAATAAAGGGTCTTTCTTTTTCAGAGCTAATATCAATAATCATCGCATTTGCGGCAGGGCCAATTAAACTAGAGCTCATGTTACTTAAGACAAACATTAAATAAGTAATCCAAACGGAAGTAAGCCACGGAGAGTTAACAGATGCCATCACGGTTAGTGCGATGACCTGAATCACTTGAGCAATGACCATCATTTTTTTACGCCCCATACGATCCGAAAGGAAGCCTGAATATAACCCCACTACAATGGAGATAGAAATGTTTATCATTAGAAGTATCCCTGTCATACCGGCTCCAACATGACTACTAAAATAAATGGCCATAAACGGGAGAATGGACATTTGAGTAATGTCAGTAAAAAAATCTGTGATTAATCTAAGTTTTATCGTTGAATGTAAGTCACGAAATTTCATGCTATCTACCTTCTTTCTTCATTTTTTATTATAATGAAAAAAATAAGAAGAAAAACTGTAAACGATGTTAACATGATTTCGTATTTTAGGAGGAACTATGAATCTTATTGAACATTATGTTAATTTGCGATTAGCCTATCAAAAGTACAAGGAAGAAGAAAAGATTGAAACAACAACAGGGGAAATATCTCTTCATCTTTCCTGTACGATGCGAAATACAAATATTTTGATGAAGAAAATGATGGAATTAGGTTATCTAAAATGGATGCCCCAAAAAGGAAGAGGGAGAAAATCAACTTTACTTTTTCACCTATCATTACTGGAGGCAGCTACTAATAATGTACAAAGACTGCTTGCTGAAAAGAATTTTGAAGAAGCATACTCCTATATTTTGAGTATTCAATTTTCTCAAGTAATCAAAGAAAAACTCTTACATAATATGCACAGTCATTTTGGGTTAAAGTCTATCACTCACTCTACTGGTCGAAGAGATACATTAAAGATTCCTCAGAATATGAAAATTCATACGTTAGATCCTACTTTTGTTGGAATTGTTCATGAAGCCCACCTCGTACAGCATATTTTTGATACGCTTGTTCGCTATGATCGGGGAAGTAAATCCTATATTCCCGGCATTGCGCTGGCCTGGGAAGAGAATAATGGAACAGAATGGACCTTTTATTTACGCAAAGGTGTAATGTTTCACCACGGTCGAGTCCTTCAAGCGAAAGATGTTCAGTATACGATGGAGAGATTAAGGACAAATCAAAAAATTCCTTATCACACTCTGTTTGAATGTGTGGAAAAAGTAACAATGATAGATGATATAACTATACAGTTTACTTTGAATAAACCAAATTACATGTTTCTTGATGTTATGAGCAGCTTTTTCTCCTCCATTATTCCACATGATATTGAATTAGATCCTTTAAAGCCGATTGGAACAGGTCCATATCAAGTGGAAAAAAATGAAGAACATCTACTTGTGCTTGAGGCATTTCCTCATCACTTTCAAGGAAGACCTTTCTTAGATACAATTGAAGTTTGGCACATGCCAAATTTAAAGGAACAACCAGATAAGATAGAGGAAGAGGTTTATTCTGTGGAACATGATACAGCGACTTATCAAGAGCTTGGCAGCTTTTTTTTCGTGTTTAATTTGAATAAAAATGGGTGTCATCATCATAATAAAAATTTTCGTTTGGCTATTCAACAAATTATTGACCCATTCAAACTTGTAAATGAGCTTGGATATCCAAGAAAATATCCTGCATATAGCTTTAGGTTGGAACAAAGTAAACAAATTGTTAATCACCTACAGAATAATCTAGAAGAAGCAAAAAGACTGCTATCTTTAAGTGGTTATGAAGGACAAATACTTAAGGTGGCAACATTTGATTTTAAAGAAGCAAGAGAGGATATGGAATGGCTGAAAATGCATTGTCAGCAAATAGGTCTTAATATTGAGGTGTCCGTCATACAAGCCTCAGAAATCTATGAGAAAAAGGTACTTGGTCTCTACGATATCATTTATACTGGTGAAACGTTTGAGATAAATGAGGAACTTAGTCTTTATATGATGTATTCAAGTGATAATAGTGTGCTTCGAATGGCACTAGACTCTAAAACAAAACAACATATTGATATAGAGCTTAATTATTTAATATCCTTAGATGATTTAAATAAGCGTTCAGACGGGTTTCACAACATTGAAGATTGGTTAAGAGAAGAAGCGTATATCATTCAGACCTATCACACAATTGAAGAACAAAACTATCATAAGGCATTAAATGGTATCGAAGTTTCAGGATATGGCATGCCTGATTTACGTTCGCTATGGGTGAAGCCTGATATAGAGAGTTCATCAAGTTATTCAATTTATATTCCGTAGGTAAGTAAATCTTGGTAATTAAAAGGAGTGGGTTTTGTTGATAAAGTCCGAGGGTATTCATCATGTTAGTCTTTCTGTAATAGATTTAAACAAAGCAAAACATTTTTATGGGACAGTTTTAGGCTTTAAAGAAATAGAGCGACCGAAATTTGACTTTCCAGGTGCATGGTATCAAATTGGGCTCAGCAACTACATTTAATTGTGGATGAACTTTCTTCGACACTACGAAAAGTAAATCAATTGAACTCTAGAGAAGGTCACTTTGCTATTAGAGTAAATGATTATGAGGAAACTCTAGCGTACTTGAAGGACCAAGGAGTTCAAATTTTGGAAAAACCAAAAAGTAAAAGCGGATTTGCGCAAATTTTTTGCATGGACCCTGATTATAACTTAATTGAATTTAATGTAGATCAAGAAACGGTGAAATAAGTGAAATGTTGGGGAATGAAGACCGTATTGATTGAGAAATGGTTGAGAGATGTACCTCTTAAAGGTGATGAAGACCATGGAGAGAGAGAAATGGTTGAGAGATGTACTTCATCACGGGAATGAAGACCATATCATTTGATAATTCCAATAAAAATGTACTTCATTATATAATATGGTTCTTCATTGGAAGATGACAATTCCATTTTACCCGCATTACCCCTATGTTATTGAAAATCATGAAAATTAAAAAAGGATGAGCTTAACAAAGCTCATCCTTATACATTATTTAACATTCAAAAACTTCACACAAACCGGATCAGGAACAGATACTTGTGAGTCAAGCAAGCTAAGTTTACCTGATTCTGTATCTCGGGCAAATAACACAAGGTTACTGCTTTCTTGGTTAGATGCTACAATGAATTTTTCAGTAGGGTCCAGTGCGAAATCACGTGGCCAATTTCCTTCTGTTGATGTAAATTCTATAAATGAGAGCTCGCCATTTTCTTGATTTACACTATAAACAGCAATGCTATCATGCCCACGGTTGCCAGCATAAACAAAGCGGCCGTCAGATGAAATATGAATCGCACTTCCTTGACTATTTTCCGTGAAATCTTCAGGAATAGCCGGGCGTATTGAAGCTCTGTATACACGCCTGTGTCGGAATTATAGCTTAAAGTGATCACTTCATTACTTAGTTCTGTCATAACATAAGCATATTTTCCATTCGGATGGAATGTGATATGTCTTGGGCCACTACCAGATTTCACAAGTAACGTATGAGCTTCTTCCAGCTGTCCGTTGTTAATTTTATAAGTGATAATTTTATCAATTCCAAGATCAACTGCTACGACATATTTTTCATCAGGAGTAAAGCCTGAATAATGCGTATGAGGTTTTTCTTGCCTTTCATGTGGTCCCTGACCAGTATGTTCAATAACCGAAACAACAGAATTGATCGAGCCATCTTCATTCGTTAGAAAGGACTCTACTGTTCCTTTGTGGTAGTTAGCCGTCACAACGTGTTTGTTTTGACTGTCTACACTTACGTGACATGGTGAAGCACCGTCAAGCAGCTGTTGATTAATGGCTGTAAGGTCACCTGTTATACTGTCAACAGTATAGGATGCAACACCGCCTTGGTTTCCTTCCTTTACGACTGCATAAAGATTTTTATTGTCTTGGCTTAAATTTACATATGTAGGGTTGTCCAATTCAGCAACAGCTTTAACATCACTTATTTGTCCTGCATCTGTGTCTAAGGTAAAGCTGTAAACTCCTTTACTATCACCTTTTGTGTATGTACCAACATAACCGATTAATTTTGCCAATTTTTTAACTCCTTTCAAATGTACTATTTCTCATTATATCGTTAGTTTCATCTGTTCAACAACATTAATGGCTGTTTTTTGATATTGAGCCGAAGAGTTTCAAATTTACACTTGAAGTACAAAAAGATTCTATCAATTAATCAGGCTATGCTAATATAATAGTATTTATATGAAAATGAAAGGAAGTAAGATTCATGCTAAGGCGGTTTTATTCGTATTATATACCTCATAAGAAATTATTTATTATTGATTTTAGTAGTGCTATTATCGTGGCTCTTTTGGAGTTAGCATTTCCATTAGCTGTTCAGTGGTTTATCGATTCGTTGCTTCCTAGTGAAAACTGGTCGGCAATAGTTTCTGTTAGTATCGCCTTGCTTGTGTTATATATTATTAGCACGTTCTTACAATATATCGTGAATTATTGGGGACATATGCTTGGAATTAATATTGAAACAGATATGAGAAAACAATTGTTTCAACATGTGCAAAAGCAATCATTTAAGTTTTTTGACAATACCAAAACAGGAAATATTATGAGTCGAATTACAAATGACCTCATGGATATTGGTGAGCTTGCGCATCATGGACCGGAAGATTTATTTATTTCCATCATGACCTTTGTAGGGGCCTTTTGGATTATGTTCACCGTAAATGTAAAGCTCGCGTTGGTTGCGTTGGTTATTTTCCCGTTTTTAGGATGGCTTATGGTTATAAGTAATTTAAAGATGAATAAAGCCTGGAAGAAAATGTACGGTGAAATTGCTGATGTAAACTCACGAGTAGAAGATAGTGTTTCTGGTGTTCGAGTTGTGCAATCTTTCACAAATGAAAAATTCGAAAATGAACGTTTCTCTGTAAATAATTTAAAATTCCGTAAAGCTAAGCTTGGTGGGTATAAAGTAATGTCCTTTAGTTTATCAGGAATTTATATGATGACAAGATTTGTTACATTGGCTGTTCTCGTAGTAGGTGCATGGTTAAGTTACACAGGACAATTAACATATGGTGAGCTTGTTGGATTTGTGTTGTATGTGAATGTCCTGTTTAAACCAATCGACAAAATCAGTGCCTTAATGGAATTGTATCCAAAAGGAATGGCTGGATTTAAACGTTTTACAGAGTTGCTTGACATGGACCCTGATGTACAGGATGTAAATGACGCAGTTGAAGTAAAATCATTACGAGGGGATATAGCGTTCAATGAGGTTTCCTTTGGTTACGATCAACATAAACGCGTATTAAATAATATCAATCTATCCATTTCAGCTGGAGAAACCGTTGCATTTGTTGGTCCATCAGGAGCAGGGAAAACGACAATTTGTTCATTAATTCCACGATTTTATGATGTAGAATCTGGAGAAATAAAAATTGATGGCATTGATATACGGAATATGACAAAGCATTCTCTGCGTTCACAGATTGGAATTGTGCAACAAGATGTGTTTTTGTTTACAGGTACCTTAAGAGAAAATATCGCTTATGGAAAACTTAATGCTACTCAAGCGGAAATTGAAGAAGCAGCAAAGCGTGCTCATCTAGAAAGCTTCATCGAATCACTACCGTTTGGCTACGATACTCAAATTGGTGAAAGAGGCTTAAAGTTATCAGGTGGACAAAAACAAAGAATTGCCATTGCAAGAATGTTCTTGAAAAATCCACCTATCTTAATATTGGATGAAGCAACGTCAGCATTAGATACCGAAACAGAGCTTATCATTCAAAAAGCACTAACAGAGCTATCAAAAAACAGAACAACTCTTGTTATTGCTCACCGTCTTGCTACAATTCGAAACGCAGATCGTATTGTTGTTGTAACTGAGGACGGAATAGCGGAACAAGGGAAACATGATGAACTGATCGAACAAGGCGGGATTTTTGCTAATCTTCATCGTGTTCAATTTCAGAGATAAGATGGGACATTTATTGTTCCATCTTTTTTACTAATTTTTTTGAAGAAATGGTTGCGATTACAGTTCAAATATACCAAGGGAAGGTGCACTTTTTCTTGTTTTTTTCAATTATTCGACTTCTTGAAAATGGATTGACATGGGATACTAACTTCTGTATTTTATTTAAGTATGTTTTTTTAGGAGGAAGTTATGAATAGTCATAATACACAACAAGTTAAAATTACAACAGCAGATCCCTCGGCGTTAGGTTTATTTGGACTAGCAATGGTAACGCTCGTTGCTTCTTCACAAAAGTTAGGGTTAACAGATGGAGTTTCATTTATTTTACCATGGGCATTTTTCTTAGGTGGACTAGCTCAATTATTCGCATGTGTTCAAGATGCTAAACATAACAACATCTTTGGAACAACTGCATTTGGAGCTTTTGGTCTATTCTGGTTCAGTGTTGGAATGTCTTGGTTGATTCAATTAGGAGCATTTGGTGAAGAACTAGCAGCAAATGCTGATCCAAAGCAGTTAGGTGTCGCATTCATTGGCTACCTGATTTTTAGCGTTTATATGACAATAGGTGCAATGGAAACTCATAAGGTATTATTTTTCATTTTTGTTTTCATCGATTTCTTGTTCATCGGCTTATCTTTAAGCACGCTTGGTGTGATGCCTGAGGCAACACATATGCTTGCCGCAGTTTCAGAATTAATCATCGCCTTGCTATCTTTTTACGGATCTGCAGCTGTTGTTTTAAATACACATTTTGGCCAAGTTGTCTTACCAATTGGGAAGCCGTTTGGTTTATTTAAAAAGTAAAAGAAATGGAGGCTAACATTTGTTAGTCTCCATTTTATTTGTCGTATATTGTAGAATGGTTAATAAGTTAGGTGAAATCGGAGATAAACTCCTCAAAATCGAAGATAAGTCACCAGAAATCGGAGATAAACCCCCAAGAATCGAAGTTAAATCTTAGAAATAAAGGTTAGTCCACTTGTTAACCTGAGATAGATATCCATTTATTCCTCATTTTCTTCACCCATAAAAGGTTTATTTACAAAGTAGTACATCCATCCCATTAAAACTCCACCACCAATTAAATTTCCAATTGTAACAGGAATCAAATTATGAATAACTCCAGCGAGCGTAAAACTTTCAGGTGGATTAGAAACAAAAGCAATAGCAAAGGTGCACATATTTGCAATACTATGTTCATATCCAGAAATGAAGAAGCAAAACACAAATAACATCATCGTAAATAGCTTAGCTCCATCTCCTTGAAGTTTCATTGGGATAAAAAATGCCAAACAAACCAACCAGTTACACAGAATTCCTCGAAAAAATAACTCATAGGTAGGAAGATGAACTTTTTTATCAGCAACACTCAATAAAAAACCTGTTGTTTCTTTATCTGAAAATAATCCAGTTGAAAAAATAAAAAATGCAAAAAAACATGCTCCTAAAATGTTTCCAATATAGCTTGTGGTCCAAAGCTTAATCACTTCAAATTTCAACGCATTTTCTTTTGAAAAGCTGTGTAAGAGAAATAGAATGTGTTCCCAGTAAACAAATCACCACCACCATAAGCGATTAAGATAATGGCAGCACCAAACGTTAATGCTGCAATTGGGTAAGCAAAGGGAGAATGCTCAATATAAAAGAAATTTCCTGCCTTGAAAGCAACAATAACTCCAAAACCAATAAACATACTAGCTAGCATTGAACGTAATAGGTATCGAAGCGGACTTTTATGAAAGATCTTATGTTTCTTTAGAGCTAGCTTCTCAACTTGCAGTAAAGCCTTATTTTCCAAGTTATTCACGCTCCAAAATATATGTATTTAGGTTTTCAATTTTAATTAAAAATTGAAAGAATTACTGTGATGAAAGTCACTATTATTGTTCTTTTAAAAATTTTTTTTATAAATAATTTGAAAATAAAAAGGAAAAGTTGTTCTCGTGTTATTATACTAAAATTACTATTTTTTATTGAAAACGCTTAATTTAGGATGTTTCAATTTCGGTATAATTATATTTATATATCTATTTTTGTATATATGTGTATATTTATACATAAAGTTGTCAAGTTGAGTCAAGAATTACCCATAAGATACAATTGGAAAAAAGGAGGGGTTTTGGATGAAAAAACATATTTCAATCATAGGGGTACCAATGGACTTAGGACAATCAAGACGTGGGGTAGATATGGGTCCTAGTGCTATTCGTTATGCAGGTGTTGTAGAAAGGTTAGAACAATTAGATTATGAGATTCATGATAAGGGAGATATAGAGATTGGCAGACCAGGTAAAGATGAAGAAGCTACCCTTGGAAATAATCTAAAATACTTAAAGGCTGTTACGAAAGCTAGTGAAAAGCTTGCTGAATCAGTTGATGAGGTTGTAGCAAAGGGATCATTTCCATTAGTGTTTGGTGGTGATCATAGCATTGCAATTGGTACACTAGCTGGAATTGCTAAGCATTATGATAACCTGGGTGTCATTTGGTATGATGCACACGGAGATTTGAATACAGGAGACACCTCTCCATCAGGTAATATTCATGGAATGCCTTTAGCAGTAAGTTTAGGTATAGGTCATCCAGATTTAACAAATATAGCTGGATATTCCCCGAAAATTAAGGCGGAAAACATCGTGATCATTGGTGCCCGTTCTTTAGATGAAGGAGAGAAAATACTTATCCGTGAAAAAGGGATTAGAGTTTATACAATGCATGAAATTGATCGTTTAGGTATGACAAAGGTAATGGAAGAAGCAATCGATTATTTAAAAGCTAGAAACATAGATGGAGTACATTTATCGCTTGATTTAGATGGACTTGATCCGGATGAGGCACCAGGAGTTGGAACGCCAGTTTTAGGTGGAATTAGTTATAGAGAAAGTCACTTAGCAATGGAAATTTTAGAAGAATCCAAATTAATAACTTCTGCTGAATTTGTAGAGGTTAATCCAATCTTAGATGAAAAAAATAAAACAGCTACTGTCGCGGTAGCTTTAATGGGCTTCACTTTTTGGTGAAAAATTATTATAACAGACCGAAGGGGATTATCCCCTTCATCAGTTTTATTTAAGTTTAAATTTTCTTAAACGATATTGAAGACTTTGTCTACTAATTTGTAACGTCTTTGCGGTTTGGGAGATATTATAGTCGTGCTCTTTTAATATTTTTTCAAGATATTCTTTTTCGCGATTTGTCATATAGTCTTCAAGTGTTAGGAGTTCTTTTGATTCTTCTTTATCCTTTTCGTAGAATTGATTTTCATCATATACAGCTAAATCAACAAATTCAGTAGCTTTTTGCTTAAAGGAAATTGGTAAATGTGGAACGTCGATGATTACTTCTTCAGGCTCCATCAAGTTCATTGCACCTTCAATGATGTGTTCAAGTTCGCGGACATTTCCAGGCCAATCATAGGCTTCAAACAAAGCTAATACATGTTTGCTGATGCTCTTTACGTTCATGTCAAATAAATAATTAAATTTTTTCAAAAATGACTGTGCAAGTATTTGAGTATCATCCTTACGTTCCCTTAGTGGAGGGATGAATAATGAGACAACACTTAAGCGATAAAAAAGATCTTTTCGTAAATGGCCATTAGCAATGGCATCGATTGGATCTTCGTTGATTGTTGCAATAACTCTAACATCTATTTTCTTATCTTTTGTATCTCCAACTCTTCTAATGGTTTTTTCTTGGAGAGCACGAAGAAGCTTTGCTTGAAGAGTTGGATCTAACGAGTTGATCTCATCAAGAAGCAACGTTCCACCCTCAGCTTGCTCGAATAAACCTGGTCTTTCAATCGATCCGGTAAAAGCTCCTTTTTTTGTGCCAAAGAGAATACCTTCTATTAAACTTTCAGGTAATGCAGCACAATTTTGGCTAATAAATGGATAGGAAGAACGCTTACTCCCATTATGAATACTTTGGGCAAAAAGCTCTTTCCCGGTGCCGGTTTCACCGACAATAAGGATTGAAGATGAAGTTCTTGTTGCTCGTTTACTAGCTTCAATTACTTCTGCAATTTTTATACTTTTTCCAATAATGTGATCAAACGTGAATTTTGTGTCTCCCTTTTTAAGGATATTATCTCTAATAATTCGCTCAAGGTTTGTAATATCCTTGGCTACTTCGATTGCTCCGCATATTTGCTGAGTAGAATCATATAAAGGGCAGGTATCATTAATTGTCGTAATTTCTTGACCATTGTGGGTAAAATACGTTTGTTTTGACTTCTTTGTAGCATTGCCTCGTAAAGCTGAAATGAGAGTACTCTCAGTCTCATTATTAAATTTAAATAGTTCAAGAATATTTTTACCGTGTACGTTATTTGGATCCATCTCTTCAATATCAGCCATTTTTTTATTATATATAATTGTTTTACCATCTTTATTTACTACATGTATTCCGATGTCGATCATATTCACCAAAGTTTGAATAATGGCTTGCATTTCAGCATTCGTTAAATTTTCTATTTTCATTTTTTTCCACCCTCCTAGAATAAGAATAGATCATATAAAAGAGGGGTGCAATAATATTTTGCATAAAAGTGAGTAGGGTGATTTGATGGTGCGAAAAAATTTTGCGCTAGGGTGCTGGGTAACCAATGAAACCAGGGGAATTAATGTTGGCATAGATATTGCATAATAGATAGATAAGAAATGACTTATTATTTACAAGGAGGAATAGATAATGACAACAAAAACAGAACAAGTGATTAATCAGACAGAACAATTTGGTGCAAAAAACTATAATCCTCTACCAATTGTTATATCAAAAGCAGAGGGTATATGGGTGGAAGATCCTGAAGGTAACAAATATTTGGATATGTTAAGTGCTTATTCAGCCGTTAACCAAGGCCATAGACATCCTAAGATTATTCAGGCATTAAAAGATCAGGCGGACCGCGTTACCTTAACATCCCGTGCTTTTCATAATGATCAGTTAGGTCCATGGTATGAGAGAATTGCAAGAATCACCAAAAAGGAAATGGCACTGCCAATGAATACAGGGGCAGAGGCTGTGGAAACGGCAATAAAAGCAATAAGACGATGGGGATATCAGGTGAAAGGAATTGCTAATAATCAAGCAGAGATTATTGCTTGTGAAGGTAACTTTCATGGACGTACGATGACAGCTGTTTCTTTATCTTCTGAAGAAGAGTATCGTAAAGGATTTGGGCCGATGTTGCCAGGAATTAAACTAATTCCTTATGGTGATGTAGAAGCTCTAAAAGCAGCGATTACCCCGCAAACAGCAGGATTTCTTTTCGAGCCAATTCAAGGTGAAGCCGGAATTAATATTCCAAGAGAAGGGTTTTTAAAAGAAGCGTATCAAGTATGTAAAGATAACAATGTTTTGTTTGTAGCTGATGAAATTCAAGCAGGATTAGCGCGATCTGGAAAAATGTTTGCTTGTGATTGGGAAGATGTTGTACCTGATATGTATATTTTAGGAAAAGCACTAGGTGGGGGAGTTTTCCCAATTTCATGTGTGGTAGCTAATCGTGATGTTTTAGGCGTATTTAACCCTGGCTCACACGGATCTACATTTGGAGGTAATCCTCTTGCGTGTGCTGTTTCAATTGCTGCTCTTGATGTAATAGAGGAAGAAAAGCTAGTTGATCGTTCATTGAAGCTAGGAAACTATTTTGTGGAACGTCTTAAGGAAATTAACAATCCTATTATTAAACAGATAAGAGGCAGAGGCTTGTTTATTGGGGTAGAGTTAACGGAGCCTGCACGTAGTTATTGTGAAAAGTTAAAAGAAAATGGTTTATTGTGTAAAGAAACACATGATACTGTTATTCGTTTTGCCCCACCATTAGTTATAAATGAAGAGGAGCTAGATTGGGCGATTGATCGTATTAAGCGTGTACTATCATAAGTGTTTTTTAAGCTCGTCAATTATATCTTATTAAGAAAGATTATAAGCTTTTATTCCATATGAGGTGATGACAATTGAATACAACTATTCAAAAAAATGAGGTTTTAAACTTATTTTCATCCACACAAGTCGTAATCAAAGAGGCCTTAAATCATTTAGGATATCCAGAAGAAATGTACGAATTATTAAAAGAACCATTAAGAATGTTAACAGTTAGAATTCCAGTCAAAATGGATAATGGGTCAACAAAGATTTTTACAGGCTATCGAGCGCAACATAATGATGCTGTAGGACCGACTAAGGGTGGGATTCGTTTTCATCCTCATGTTGACGAGGATGAGGTAAAGGCCCTATCGATGTGGATGAGCTTGAAATGTGGAATTGTCAGTCTCCCTTATGGAGGTGGAAAAGGTGGGATTGTTTGTGATCCCAGAAATATGTCTCAAATGGAATTAGAGCGGCTTAGCAGGGGATATGTACGTGCTATTAGTCAAATTGTTGGACCAACCAAAGATATACCAGCCCCTGATGTTTATACAAATTCACAAATTATGGCTTGGATGGTTGATGAATATAGTCGTTTACGTGAGTATGATTCACCAGGATTTATCACAGGGAAACCTTTAGTATTGGGCGGATCTCATGGTAGAGAAAAGGCAACAGCACTTGGTGTAACCATCTGTATCGAAGAAGCTGCAAAGAAAAAGGGTATCGAGCTTAAAGGAGCAAAAGTTGTCATTCAAGGCTTTGGAAATGCAGGTAGCTTTTTAGCGAAAATGATGAATGATGCAGAAATTTATAGTGATTGGCATTTCAGATGCTCATGGAGCCTTGTATGATCAAAATGGATTAGATATAGAGTATCTATTGGATAGAAGAGATAGTTTTGGTACAGTAACAACACTTTTCAATGAAACGATTTCAAATGAAGAGCTCTTAAAGTTAGAATGTGATATTTTAGTTCCGGCAGCTATATCAAATCAAATTACTGCAGAAAATGCAAATGATATAAATGCTAAGATTGTTGTAGAAGCAGCTAATGGTCCAACTACCTGGGAAGCAACAAAGATACTATCTGATAAAGGTATATTACTCGTACCTGATGTGTTGGCAAGTGCTGGTGGTGTTACTGTTTCTTATTTCGAATGGGTGCAAAATAATCAGGGTTATTACTGGTCAGAAGAAGAGGTATTACAAAAGTTAAATAAAGTATTAATTGAATCTTTTAATCAAGTCTATGAACTTGCTGAGTCCAGAAATGTTAACATGAGGTTAGCAGCCTATATGGTTGGAGTTCGAATGATGGCTGAAGCATCAAGATATAGAGGATGGGTGTAAGAAAAGGCTTTTTATACTTGTTATAAATAAGGAGTGGAAGGTTAGTATGAATCCTATTTATTCTATTGAAAGTCTTGATGATGGAGTTGTCTCACAAGTTTGTATTAATGAAAATGAGTATGTTTATGAATGGGAAACACTTTTTCAGATCAAAACAGATAAAGGAAATGTAGTGAATATAACAATTGGTGCCAGTGGCTTAGTAAAGGATATTTCTGTGAAGGCTGGAGATCCTGTCTACAGGTGTTCATTATTAGCTAGATTGCATGATGATAATAAAATAACTGGGTCTGATTAATTGAAAAGCTTCTAGACTCAGGAAAAATCAATAAAGAAGCCCCGTTCCTGTTTTGGAATAGGGCTTCTTTTCTTTAGTTAATCTATCTTTTCAAAAATAAAGATTAAAATACAATGTGTGCCATTAGTACAATAATTGGTAGAGAAATAATTGTACGTTGAAGGAAGATAATCACTAAATCAAGGAAAGAAACCGGAAGTTTAGATCCTAAAAGCAACCCGCCGACCTCTGACATATATATTAATTGTGTGATCGATAAACAACCAATGACAAAACGTGTCATTTCACTTTCAATTCCACTTCCAATGATAGCCGGCAAAAACATATCTGCAAATCCAATCACCATCGTTTGTGATGCTTCTGCTGCCTCAGGAATTTGCATCATCTCCAATAATGGAATAAATGGAGTACCAAGAATACTGAATAATGGTGTGTATTCAGCAATGATTAGTGCAAGTGTACCGATTGCCATAACAATTGGTAAAACACCTAACCACATATCAACTACATTCTCAACTCCACCTTTTATGACATTCGAATAGTTAACTTTTTTTGCTTCTTGAACAGCACGGTTGACCCCCCATTTGAAGCTTGACACACCAGGAGGAATTAGCTCATCCTCTTTATCGACTTCACCAATATAAGTATTAGATTTGCGTGATAGGAGGGATTCTTGGACTAATAAGTGCACATGCGATACCTGCAAGTACAATAGTTAGGTAAAAACTGCCAAAGTATGCTTCCAACTCTAAATACGACATAATGACGATTGTAAAGGTAATGGATACAACGGAAAAGGTTGTACCGATAACCGCTGCTTCGCGCTTTGTATAATAGCCATCTTCATATTGTTTATTAGTTAAAAGTACTCCTATTGTACCATCACCGAGCCAAGAAGCTAGGCAATCAATAGATGATCGTCCAGGAAGTGTGAATAGTGGTCTCATTACTTTTGTAAAAAGTGCTCCACATAACTCTAATAACCCAAAATCGAGAAGCAGAGGTAGAAGTATACCTGCAAAAAGAAAGACTGAAAACAAGACAGGAATTAAATCGTATAAAAGCAATCCACCTGTATTTTCACTCCACACGGCAGAAGGACCTATACGGAATAAAGCAGAAACTGAGAAAATCATCCCTAATACTCTCGTTATTTGCCAAATCCAGGACACATTAAAGAGTTTATTTAAAAATGGTTGGTTGATCATTTTTTTGGGTTGAAAAACCTTCGTATACAAAGAGACTACAGCAGTAAAAAATATAATAAATGTTGCGATATAGGGCAATGTTTCTCCAAGAAGAGTTTGAATAAAATTTGCTAGTAGTGCAACTGTAACAGATATTTCTCCGTTAATTGATATAGGAATGACAAAGAGTAAAATTCCTAGTAATGATGGGATAATGAACTGTAAATAATCGATTGTCTTATATGTATTTCTTTGCTCAACTTCCTTTTTTAACATTTTTTCCACAAAAACACCTCTCCTTTTATACGGGTTTCTCCGACGTATGAACCAATCTTAAATATGGAGTTACTAAAGGTCTTTATCGTATATTTGATAAAAACCCTTCTTACTCTCAAGGTAAACCTACTATCTAATTTCTACTAAATATTATGCAATTTTTATGCCAAGAAAAGAACCAGTCTATTTTCTCACTTATTCTATTTGAAAGAAAGATAAACTGCCAAATAAGGTGGCATTTATGTGCAAAAAAATTTTGCTGATGAAATGTTTTCTTTTAAAATAAGATGAATATATCTAACAGTTTGCTATAATAATTAACGTTTTATTAATAGTCCTTAGTAGTATATAATAATGAAAGCAGTTGTACGAATAAGTTATACGGTAACATACAAGCTGAAAGTGGTGACATAATGGCGCAACAAACGAAAGTCGGGATGGTAAAACAAAAAATTAAAGAATGGATTAATGAGGGAAAGGTTTTACCAGGAGAAAAGATCTATTCAGAAAATGAACTTGTCAAAATGTTTGAAGTTAGTAGACATACAGTTAGACAAGCTGTAGGAGATTTGGTTCATGAGGGGTATTTATATCGAGAACAGGGTGCAGGAACGTTTGTCGCAAATCGCAGGACAGAAGCTAAACGTATGCCTCCAACTGGTAAAAATATTGGTGTAATAACAACATATATTACTGATTACATATTTCCATCCATTATTAAAGGAATTGAATCACATCTCTCACAACAAGGTTATTCGTTAACCTTTGCTTGTACTGATAACAACCCTGAAAAAGAAAGACAATGCCTTGAAACAATGATAAATAGAAATGTAGATGGCCTGATTGTAGAACCAACTAGAAGTAGTAGTTATAATCCAAATTTACATTACTATTTGCAAATGGAGCAAAATAATACACCTTTTTTAATGATCAATCAGTACTACCCACAATTAAATCCTCCGCATATCATTTTAGACGATGAAAAAGGTGGATATATTGCAACAGATCATCTTATTGGTCTAGGCCATCGAAAGGTGATCGGCTTATTCAAAAGCGATGATATTCAGGGTTTAAATCGTATGCAGGGGTTCATTAGAGCTTTTAGAGAAAAAAATATTGCGTTCTTTCCTGAAATGATTATTACGTATACAACAGAGCAAAAAGAAGAGGAGTTTTTAAACAAACTTAAAGGTGTTCTATTATCTGGAGAAAGACCAACTGGAATTGTGTGTTATAACGATGAGGTAGCTATCAGTGTTCTTAATTTATTGCGTGAACTGGGATTAAAGGTTCCTGAAGATATTTCTATTGTAGGGTATGATGATTCCTATTTAGCCGAAGCTTCTGAGACTAAAATTACGTCTGTAACTCATCCGAAAATGGAAATGGGAGTTGAGGCGGCAAAATGGGTTGTTTCTGCAGTAGAAAATAGAGATAAAGCTGGTACTTATCAAAAAGTTTATCAGCCTGAATTAGTTATTCGAAGTTCAACCAAAGATATTTCAAAGTAAAACCTATTCTTTTTTTGTTTAAATAAAAAGGGATATAGAAATACGGGAGTGCGGGATATGAATAGTATAAAAAATGCTGAAGCCGTTTTTTTCGATTTGGACGATACTCTATATGATTCATTATTGCCTTTCCAAAATGCACTTGAATATTATCAAGTTGGTTTACCTCGTTCAAAGGCAGAGGAATTTTATAAAAAAGTCAGACATTATAGTGACCTTCTTTGGAAGGAACATGTAAAAGGTGAATTAAGTCTTGAAGAATTAAGAATACAACGACTAACACGTTCATTTTTAGATTATCAAATATCTATTTCAGACGATCAAGCATTAGCTATACAAGAGCGTTATGAACAAGAGCAACAACAAATAAAACCATTTGAAACTGTTCTCTTATTGTTAAAGCAATTAATAGAAACTAAACCGTTCGTTGGAATTATTACAAATGGACCTGTGAATCATCAAATGAACAAATTAAAAGCACTAAAAATAGATCAGTTGATTCCAATTGAGCACATTTTTATTTCAGATGGAATTGGAATGGCTAAGCCTGATAACCGTGTGTTTGAACATGTTCATACGAAAATGAATATTAACCCAGGTAAATGCCTATACATCGGAGATACTTGGGAAAATGACATTGTTCCGCCAATTGAAGTAGGGTGGAAGTGTGTTTGGTTTAATCATCGAAATCGACAAGCACAAACAAAGCATGTACCAAATGAGATCATTATGAATGAAAAAGAGTTTTTACTTTTTGATGAAAAACAAGGGCATAATTAAACCCTTGTTTTTTGTTTATAAATAAACAATGATTCAATGCCCTTGTTTCTTCAACTGTCGCTCAGCTAGCTTAATCATTTCTCGGACCATATCGCCACCAAGCCTGCCACCAACTTTTCCAGCTTGTTTGGATAATAAGTTTCCATTGTCCCCCTCATGCAAAGGGATCCCTAATTCTTTTGCTGCTTCATATTTTGCCTGCTCAGGTTTAGTTGTATTTGCAACTCTTGCTTTTAATTGGTTTACTTGTTCTCTTGCCTCAGGGACAAGTATCTTATTTTTATTTGCCATTATATAACCCCCTTGATATCAGTTTCTCTATCGTAAGTTTTTTCTATGAGGAAATATTTTATTACTATTTTTCTGTCATAAATGAATGATTTTTATAACTTAATAAGTCAACAATAAAAAATGAATAAGAAAAAAGGAGGATTTCCATTGGAACATTGTCATGATTTTTTAAAAAGTAAAAGGTGGCTTGATCAAGACCTTGATTCAAGATATATAAATGTTGAGCATCCTTATGCGATATTGCTTTCAGAAGATGAGGGTCAAATCACATTAAGAGGAAATGCAGGGGACGATAACGGTCAAAACGGAGAAGAGATATTCACGTTTACATCTTTAAAACAGTTACAAGAGTGGTTTGAGAATAATATAGGTGAGTAGTCCTGAAGATCTCTTGTTCTTATGATATAGTAAAAATAAAGCAAACTTGTCAATTGATAGGCGTGTGTTGGATGCTTCCTATACACTTGTTCCATGATTTTTTCTGACAAAGTTTTCTTAAATAAGATCTGTAGAAGAGAGTGGCCTATATGACTAAAAAGCTATATTATGATGATGTTTATCAAACTGAATTTTCATCGAAAGTGATTAAAAGCAACCATGATGAATCCGGCTTTTTTGTTGTATTACAAGAAACTGCCTTTTATCCAACAGGTGGTGGGCAACCATTTGATAAAGGAACATTAAATGATATAAACGTGCTAAAGGTGGAAGAGGTTGATGGTGAGATTCGTCACTATATGGAAACTAGTATAGATGTGGAAGAAGTAAACGGTGTAATTGATTGGGATCGAAGGTTTGATCATATGCAACAACATGCCGGGCAACATATTCTAACTGCTGCTTTTGAGGACAACCTAGGCTATAAAACATTAAGCTTTCACCTGGGTGAAGAAATATGTACGATCGATCTTGATACGTCATCCCTTACAGATGAAGAAATACATAAAGCGGAAACATTGGCAAATAAAATTATCTTAGAGAATAGACCCATTTTGATAAAATGGGTGGAAAAAAAGAGGAATTATCAGGTTTACCCCTTCGGAAAGAATTAGCTGTTAGTGAACATATTCGACTTGTGATTATTCCAGAATATGATTACAACGGCTGTGGTGGAACTCATCCTAGATCAACAGGTGAGGTTAGCTTATTAAAAATACTAACATGTGAAAAACAGAAAAAATATACGCGTGTTCAGTTTGTTTGTGGTGGTAGAGTAACAAGACAGCTTCATCAAAAAAATGAAGTAATACAAACATTGACAACACAATTAAGTGCTCGGCAGGATATGATTCCTAATGCTGTTTTAAAGCTTTTACATCATACTAAGGAATTAGAAGAGCAGGTAAAAGATTTATCAAATAAATTAATCCGATATGAAGTAAAAGAAAGATTAGACAATGCGGTAAAGTGGAATGGATTTTTTCTAATTTCTAACATATTTCAAGATCGTACATTAAGTGAATTGCAAACTTTAGCAAGGGACTTAATTGCATATCCAGATGTTATTGTTATGTTTATAACTGAACATCAAGAGAAGCTGCAGCTTGTATGTGCTAGAAGTGATAATACTAACATTAATATGAACTCTGTCTTAAAAGAGGTATTACCGTTAATTAACGGTAAAGGCGGTGGAAAGCCTTTCTTTGTTCAAGGTGGCGGAGATCGAATGTTACCACCAGATCAGGTGATGAAAGAGCTAATGAGAGTGTTAACTCATCAGGTATAGTAAGGTAATTTTAGCCTAAATGTAAGAGAGTGCTTCATTGACTGTTTTAACAATAGAAATAAAAAGGAGACGATCAAGTTGAAAATAATCGTTGCTCCAGATTCATTTAAAGGATCAATTTCAGCGTATGATATTTGTCTGGCCGTTAAAGAAGGAATTATACGCGTTCATCCAAATGCAAAGGTTTGTCTCCTGCCTCTAGCTGATGGAGGGGAAGGGACTGTTGACAACCTGGTGGCTGCGAGTAATGGTCAGTTGATTCGTGCTAATGTCCGTGGTCCTTTAAATGCAGAAGTTAATGCAGTTTATGGGGTTTTAGGAGATAAAAAAACAGTTGTGATTGAGATGGCACAAGCATCAGGACTTCCTCTATTAAAAGATACAGAAAAAAATCCAATGATTTCAACTAGCTATGGTACTGGTGAACTAATAAAGCATGCCTTAGACGCGGGTTATCGTCAATTCATTATTGGACTAGGTGGTAGTGCAACAAATGATGGTGGTGTTGGAATGCTTAGGGCACTAGGAGTAGAATTCTATAATAGCTCTAATGAAGTGCTAAAAGATGGTGGAGCTTCCTTAATAGATCTTGCGTTTTATGATGACACACATTTAGATCCAAGATTATTTGAGTCAACAATAACAATTGCTAGCGATGTAACAAATCCTCTTTGTGGACCGAATGGTGCTTCAGCAGTTTTTGGACCTCAAAAAGGAGCAACACCAAAAATGGTGCATCAGCTTGATCAAGCTTTGTTTCATTTTAGTGAAGTAGTTTTAAGTAAAAAGAACATCAATATGAGAGATTTGGTTGGTGGTGGTGCAGCTGGAGGTATGGGAGCTGCCTTACTTGCTTTTTGCAATGCAAAGCTAAGATCGGGGATTGACGTGATATTAGAAGAAATACAGTTTGATACTATACTAGAACATACGGATTTACTTATTACAGGTGAGGGAAAATTAGATTCACAAACATTATCTGGAAAAGTAATAAAAGGAGTAGCGATTAAAGCAAAAGAAAAGAAGGTTCCGGTAATAGGACTATGTGGTACAATTCAATTGAGTCGAAAAGAGCTAGATGAATTAGGAATATTGGCTGCCTTTTCAATTGTGCCTGGCCCTTGCTCTTTAGAGGAAGCATTTGAACATTCTGCCCAGTGGATTGCTGATCGTGCTGAATCTATTATGAAATTGCTTACCTTACCTATAGTCACCATTAAAAAGAGTTAATAGGTAAGTAACATGGGTTTATGAAAAGGTTTATCCCTAAAGTAATGGGGATGGAAAAATCTCCTATTGCATTCACCTACAATTTCTAGTATTATAACTATACAAGCTGCGCTGTACGCATTTCTTATAAAGTTTTAACCTTTAAGCTGAAATAGGGAGTTTTACATTGAAGACGGACTATCAAGCCTCCATTATGTAGAGGACGATATGAAACCTTCTGCGAACACCCACTTGTAGGAGTGGTGGTTTAAAACTCTATAACTTACGATGCGGCAATCGCGGCACCTTACTTTAACATTTAATCCGGTTCCCAATGGGAATCGGATTTTTATTTATGTTTGCAATCTATAGGGTGTCTTTTGAAGTTGTCTTAACTGAATTGGAATGCATTTTACATAAAGAAAAACCGATTCTAAGAATCGGCGATTTTCTTAACGTCTAACATAACTATCTAGGAATATGACAAAAACTTAATAATCCTGTAATTCCCGTTGTATAAAGCTCTCGGTTGTAATGGCTGCTACACCTAAAGCTGCTGAATGGGTGGAATGCTTAGAAAAACTAATTTGTAGATCTTGCTGTTGAAAAGAAAGAGAGTGTGAATAAATAATATCCAGCATGGATTGCTTTATCCATGTTTGGGCCATTGCTAAACGATTCCCTATAATAATTTGTTCGGGGTTAAATGTGTTTATAATATTGTTGATTCCGTATCCTATATATTGGCCTGTTTCTTTAAAAAGCGCGATTGCTTTTTCATCTTGGTTGTTTGCTTTGTCTATTAATGATTCAAGGGTTGAATCAGAGCCTGCACTCTTTAACAGAGCGTGTTCAGATGCATAAGCTTCCCAACATCCTTTACTTCCACAGCTACAAGGGATTCCATTCATATTGATGACCATATGTCCCATTTCGCCAGAGAAACCATGGAGACCTTGGTACAGCTCATTATTTAATATAAGCCTCAACACCAATTCCAATTCCTGCGCTTACATAAACAATATTCTTATAATCCTGACCAACTCCAAATTGCTTTTCTCCATACGCTCCAGCATTTGCTTCGTTCTCGACAATAACGGGAATCTGAAATTCTTCTTCTAAGAGTGTTTTTATATCGCTGTTTTTCCAACCGAGATTTGGAGCAACTCGTATTTCACCTTGTTTATCAACAATTCCAGGTATACCTAACCCGATTCCTATGATTCCGTAAGGTGTTTTAGGGAGATCTTTTATTAAAGAATGGATAACCTGTTTAATTTGTTCTGTAACTTCTATAAAAGTGTGTTCATTTACTTTTACTGTTTTTTCTAATAGTATCTTTCCTTTTAGATCTGTTACAACCCCCAAGATATAATTAACACCCAAATCTATGCCAATAGAATATCCGGCATTCACATTGTAATGAAGAAGTACAGGTCTTCTTCCTCCGCTAGATTCTCCTGGTCCTGATTCATAGACAAAATCTTTAGTTAATAGCTCATTAACAAGAGAAGAAACAGTGGCTTTATTTAAACCTGTTCTTTGAGCGATATCGGCCCTAGAAATGGGCTTCTTCATTTGTTATAGTTTGAAAAACTAGCAAGGTGTTATTTTTCTTCACAATTTGTTGATTCCATGTAAGTTGACTCAATTTTTTCACCTGTTTCCAAAGTTTTCGGATAAATATAATTATAATATAAACTTAGTTTAATGAACAGACGAACTTTTTTGTTTTCATATCATAAACTAGTTTCCTTATTTATAGGTCTTGGTAAGTTATATGTTAAGGTTTTTCTAATACGATCAAGGAAATATGCAGTAAGTATATTTTCAATGCATATCTTTTCATATGCATATGTAATAGAATAAGAGTTTTATATAGTAAGGGTCACTTACTGAGGATTATAACATGAACAAAGAACTTTTATTCATTTATATGCTATTTAGTTGAAATGCATAAGGAATAAAGATCAGAATTCAATTGCAAACAGATCTTTACTCCTTTATTTACATCACTATTATAATCTTTCCTCTTCTGGTAGTTGATTTGGAGCACTTTGAATATTTTGTTGCTTAATTTCTAATGTTTCTGAGGAATATACTTTAATCACTAGTTGTCCCCCGTACACTTTAGATTGAATAAGCAACGGTTGATTATGTTCGTTTTCAAATGTAAAATCAGGTCCATACCAGCTTACAGTAGCATCGCGTTTTGAAGGAACATAAGGGACTCTACGACTATGGGAGTATCGCTCAATTATTTTTACTCCGGCTTGATCAACTGCATTAAACAATGTTGAGGAGACTTGACAAATACCTCCACCAATCCCTTCTGATAGTTCTCCTCTTACAATTACCGGAGCAGGTAAATAGCCTTTTTCAATGGTTCGTTTACCAACAACAGCATTAAAAGAAAAAGTCTCTCCAGGAAAAACGACATGGTTATTAATTGCTTCAGATGCTAACTTAATATTATGTGACCGTTCCATGTTTCTACTATTAAAATAAGTTACGTAATGGCTAATCAATTTTGCTTTAATAGATGCTAAAAGTTCACTGTCAACCTTTGGATAGACCGTTTTGACAGGCACTTCAATAGAGGTTGAGCCTTTTTGTAAGTATGTAGCATAAACAATTGATTTCCATTTTTCTTGATCGAGTTTATGCCCCATTTTTTCACTCTTTATTTGACCATGATCATCTAAGTATGCATTATAAGGTGGTTCATAAACAATTGATTCTAAAGAAGCGGTAAATTCATCTAATTTCTCTTGGTCAATAAATTCTCCTTCAAAAGATGGTAGGGCAAGCTCTGAACGATGAAGAGATGTTATTTCTTTCCCTTCAAATGTTACAGATAAGTTTTCAGATTGAACAGAAGGTTGGATCATAATCATAAGAATGGTTAATAAATATTTCATAGAAAAACTCACCTCCCATTTTCTTCTAACTCAGTTACGAATGGATCTCTCATTACTTTCCATGGAGAAAAGAGTGAAGTTCTTATTAAGGTGAAGGTTTGCGTTATTTTAACAGGACCAACTTCATCTAGGTATATTTTCGTTTCAACTGGAAAAGTCGATACAAAAGGGAAGTCATGATCTTCTTGACTCCTTTTTATTTTCCATTTCATCCCTTCAATATTGTTGAGGACATTATAAGAGCCATCATTTTTATTCATATTTGAAATGCTTATTCCCTCCATTAATTCCTTGTCATGATTTTTGGCTGTAATAAGAAAGATATTTAGTATTTCTTCTGCTGAAAGAGATGCTGTATAGTCATCGAATTTTCCAGCGGCTTTTAAGATCATAACATGATGGGAAAGGTCGAATTTTCGGGTGCGATGTGTTGTACTACCTGAGAAATGAATGCAAAAATGTCCGGGAAATCCATTTTGAATTGCCCCCGCTCCGTGTGGCATCCCATGCATTGATGCGGGAATTAACTGATCGTCTATGAGAATAAAAACGGCTCGTCTTCGCCAACTCCATTTTCCGTTATAAATTTTCTTCATCATTTTTGTATCATCTTTTGTTAAGGGTTGTACATCTGCATGTCCACTTCCGGCTCTTCTTTGAACTTTAAAGCTTTGCCCACTATCAATATCAATAACAGTAAAAGATGATTTTCTTGGAATAATTTCATTTACTACATCCCAACTTAGCAACTCTGGTTGAAAACTAATGTAGGGACGTGGTTGATCATTTGCCGCTAATGCTTGTTTTTGGGAAAGACATATAAAAAGAAAAACAA
This sequence comes from Metabacillus endolithicus, assembly GCF_023078335.1. GTDB lineage: Bacteria > Bacillota > Bacilli > Bacillales > Bacillaceae > Metabacillus > Metabacillus endolithicus. The sequence continues at coordinate 4,230,290 of NZ_CP095550.1, forward strand.
GTAACAATGTTTTTTTCATAAAAAGTCACTCCAAATTAATCTTGTTTCACTTATTTTGTGTAAAAAACTTTATATCATAGCTATATAAAAATGGGAATATAAGGTATCAATTGTGCAGAAATGAAACAGAATAATTGAAACGGAGAGTTATAGGTAAAAAAAGAAAATATTGGAGAAGTATAATGAATTTTGTTTATGGGTTTCTGTATATATTTGCTGCATGGAAGTGGGGAGATTGGAAAAATTGGAGAGAATATTACCCAACTATCTTATTCTTTATCATAGGTGACTTGTTATATCATTTTTTATTTTATGATTATTTTCCATTATGGAAGTTTAATCCGATTCCTTTTGATGAAAAATTAGGAATTACAGGTACCCATATATCTTTATTTATCATGTTTATCAAATATCCATGTACAATTCTTTTGTATTTAGGGAATTTTCCAATCGAGCGCTTAAAACAGTTTATATATATTGGTGTTTGGATTTTTATTTATACAGCAAATGAACTTTTAACACATTCCTTTGGTGGAATAAATCATTATAATGGATGGAATGAATGGTGGTCAGTATTGTTCAATTGTGCTATGTTTTCTCTATTGGCATTGCATCATTATCGTCCATTAATAACTTGGATCCTTTCATTTGCTTTTATTTTGTTTTTATGGACGGTTTTTGGTGTACCGTCATCTGTTTTTCGTTAAAACATGAAAAGGAGATTTTATCATGACAACTGAATTGTTAGCCTATTTTGATGAATTTGGAAATAGGCAGGGAATTGAAACACGACAGAGAGTTCATGAGCAAGGATTGTGGCATGAAACATTTCATTGCTGGTTTGTTCGTGAGGAAAAGGGAGTACAGTATCTTTATTTTCAAAAACGTTCAGATGAGAAAGCTGATTACCCATCCCTATATGATATAACAGCTGCGGGTCACATTTTGGCTAATGAAACGGTACAAGATGGAGTAAGAGAGGTTAGAGAAGAACTTGGGATACAGCTAATGTTTAATGATCTTAATTCTCTGGGCATCATTAAGGATTGTCTAGAGGCACATCAATTTACGGACCGTGAATTCTGTCATGTTTTTTTATATCAGACCTGTCTTAGCAATGATCAATTCAATCTTCAACAAGAGGAGGTTTCGGGAGTTGTAAGAGCTGAATTACAGGAATTTGAAAAACTGTGGTTCGGAGAATTAGAAAAAATTAGGGTTGAGGCTTTCTGGAAAATACACATAAAGTGCAAAGGGAGCTAGAGATAAATGTAACAAAACAAGACTTTGTTCCTCATCAGGATTCTTATATAAAGGAAGTCATTAAGAAAATAAAGGGAAAATAGTTTACTTAATTAAGTACCTTACTGATACTCATTCTTCTTAATTCTGTTACAATGTCATATACATAGTTTTTATCAGAATAGATTAGGAGAATGATTCATGCTTCAAACAGTTAATCGGCAACTAGAAAAATGGATGCCTATTATTACGCCAATAAGTGTGATTATAGGGGTTATGCTTGCTGAAAATCTTTTACCTCTTACATTTTTAATTCCGTGGCTATTTGCGTTTATGACTTTTTCAGGTAGCCTTAACTCTACTTTTACTTCTTTAACAGGAGCATTAAAAAAGCCATTGCCTTTATTCATTATCTTACTGCTGTTGCATATTATTATGCCGCTTCTTGCTTGGACAATAGGACACGCATTTTTTGTAAATGATCATTTAACAATGACAGGATTAGTGCTAGCTAGCGTTATTCCAACAGGAATTACCAGTTTTATATGGGTCACAATCTATAATGGAAATATAGGCTTAGCATTATCTATTATTTTGTTTGACACAATGTTGTCACCGTTCCTTGTTCCGTTTACTTTATCTTTTCTGGTTGGTCAAAAAATTCAAATAAATACAATGGATATAATGTATGGGTTGTTATTTATGGTTGTTATTCCCTCTATTTTAGGGATGTTTACAAATTTAATGACAAAAGGGAAAAGTGTTAAAGCGGGGAAAACTCTTGCTCCGTTTTCGAAAATTTCACTTGCTTGTGTAGTTATGATGAATGGAGCAGTTATTTCTCCCTATCTTAAACAGTTTAGTTTAAAATTAGTTATTATAGCTATTACAGTTTTTATCCTTGCTTCTTTTGGATATTTCTTAGCATGGATGCTGTCAATTCTGTTAAAAAGAGACCGCGAAACAAAAGTAGTTATGATGTTTACAGGTGGAATGAGGAATATTAGTGCAGGGGTACTGTAATAGCTGTTCAATATTTTCCTGCAGCTGTAGCTGTACCTGTTGTTCTGGGAATGTTGTTTCAACAAGTGCTTGCATCAATATTTGGTCTTTTATTTAATCTTTTTGATCAAAAACAAAAGCAACAAATTGAAGAAACAATTCCCGTTTCACAATAATTGAACGTGTATTTTGATAAGAAGATGTTGCCAAATATTTCTGAGTGTGTTAAAAATAATGTGACTTACTAATTTCATAAAATGATAGATTTCACCACTAGGGGAGCTTTTAGCTGAGAGAGGCCAACGCCTTGACCCTTAATACCTGATCTAGATAATACTAGCGGAGGGAAGAGGTGTTTGAATATAAAGACTTTAACGCAATTTGGTAATAATTAGTATAAAAATAACTAATTTCTATACCAGCATGCGATTCAAACCACTTCTTTTCTTAAAAAAGAAGTGGTTTTTTTTTACTGTACTTTTAAAAAAGGAGGGAAAAACATTGTCTAATCAAATAGAACGGCTAATTAATATCGTTGAGGAACGTAAGGAGGATTTGGTTTCCTTATTAAAAAGATTGATTGAATATAAAACACCTGCACCACCAGCTAGAAATACGAAAGAAGCACAACAATTTATTGCAGAGTTTCTAGAAGAGAAAGGTTTTTCCATTGATATGTGGGATGTGTATCCAAACGATCCTAATGTTGTTGGAGTGTTAAAGGGAAAGGAACCTACCTTATATAACAGCTTGATTATTAATGGACATATGGATGTAGCTGAAGTTAGTGAGGATGAAAAGTGGGATGTTGACCCGTTTGTTCCTATTGTGAAAGATGATGTGATTATTGGGCGTGGGGCAGCTGATATGAAAGGTGGATTAGCTGGTGCATTGTTTGCCATCCAGTTATTACATGAACATGGTATAAGGCTTCCTGGTGATTTGATTTTACAATCTGTCATTGGTGAAGAAGTTGGAGAAGCTGGGACTCTTGAATGCTGTAAAAAGGGATATAAAGCAGATTTTGCTGTTGTGGTGGATACAAGTGATTTACATATTCAAGGACAAGGTGGCGTTATTACTGGTTGGATCACTGTAAAGAGTGACAAAACGTATCATGACGCAACGAGAAGGCAAATGATACATGCCGGAGGAAAACTTTTTGCTGCCAGTGCTATTGAAAAAATGACAAACATTATTCATGGATTACAGGATCTTGAAAGACATTGGGCAGTTTCCAAAAGCTACCCTGGAAATCCTCCTGGCACAAACACAATCAATCCAGCGGTAATCGAAGGGGGAAGACACGCAGCATTTATTGCTGATGAATGTCGTTTGTGGATAACCGTTCATTATTATCCAAATGAAACACATGAGCAGATTATAAAAGAAATAGAAGAGCATATTCTTCATGTAGCTCATGCAGATCCTTGGCTAAGGGAAAATCCTCCAACATTTGTATGGGGAGGAAAATCAATGATCGTTGACAGGGGGGAGATTTTTCCTTCATTAGAGGTGGACCCAAATCATCCAGGTGTGAAAAGATTATCCCAAACCCACGAACACATTCTATCTAAAGAAGCTATTGTCGATGTTTCTCCAACCGTAACCGACGGAGGATGGCTAGGAGATGCAGGAATTCCAACTGTTATTTATGGACCTGGAAAATTACAACATGCACATGCAGTAAACGAACAACTTTCCATACAAGAACTTGTCGAGTACACAAAAGTTATTTTAGCTTTCATCTATGAATGGTGTCATTCTAAGAAAAGTGAACTTACTGTCGAGTAGGTAGTACACTTTTAATAATAGAAAGAGGGGAAATGTAATGAAATTTAGTCAAAGGCTATACGAAAAGGTTCTACCAATCTGGGAAAGTAATCATAATCACCCATTCGTTAAGGGAATGGGGAATGGTACTCTTGAAAAAGATAAATTTCGGTTTTACATGATACAGGATTATTTGTATTTGATTGAATATGCAAAAGTTTTTGCCTTAGGTGCTGTAAAAGCTACAGATTTACACACAATGGGGAGATTTGCAGCGTTACTGAATTCTACTTTAAATGAAGAAATGGAGTTACATCGACAATATGCAAAGAAATTTGGTATTACTACAGAAGAGCTTGAAGAAGCTAAACCTTCTCCAACAACTCTGGCTTATACTCATTACATGCTTCATGTTAGTCAAAATGGAACACTTGCCGAATTGGTATCCGCTCTACTCCCATGTATGTGGAGTTATTGGGAAATTGGTAAAGATTTAAAGAAAATAGAAGGGGCAAGCGAACATGAATTTTATGGTGAATGGATTACGATGTATGCTTCTGATGAATTTGGTCAATTAGCTACATGGTGTATTGAGTTAATAGATGAGCTCTCAGAAGGTAAGTCAGAGTCAGAATTAGTGAAGTTAGAAGAAATCTTTTTAAATACTACTAGATTTGAGTACATGTTCTGGGATATGGCCTATAAGGAAACGATGTGGCCAACTAATGAATAATGCAGCTCTTGAATTTAAAAATATAAGCTTTCAATATGGGGAGCACTCTAATGGAACACAAGTCTTGAAAAATATGAATCTACATATTCGTGAAGGAGAATTTATAAGCATTATAGGACCAAGTGGCTCCGGGAAAAGTACATTATTTAAGCTAATAACAGGGTTGGAGCAGCCTTCAGAGGGAGAGATTTTCTTAAGAAATCGACTAGCTATAAATCGACTTGGCCAGGTCGGGTATATGCCACAGCAGGATTTACTTTTACCGTGGCGGACAATTATGGAAAATGCAGTACTTCCATTAGAGATAAAAGGAGTAAAAAAACACGTGGCTCTTCAAAAGGTTAGTGAGTTATTGGAAGAGTTTGGGTTGAAAGGTGCAGAGGATTGCTATCCTGGTGAATTATCTGGAGGAATGCGCCAGAGGGTGTCGTTTTTAAGAACAATTTTAAGCGGATCAAAAATTCTCCTCTTGGATGAACCGTTTAGTGCTTTAGATGCAATCACTAGGTTATCTTTACAGGAATGGCTACTCACACAATGGCAAAAAAGAAAAGAAACGATTGTATTCATCACTCATGATGTAAATGAAGCATTGTTTTTATCTGATCGTATTCTTCTATTTAGAGAAACACCTGCCACGACCTTAAAAGAAATAATAGTTCCACTAGAACGTCCTAGAACATTGAAAGATTTAAACCGGCCGGAGGTCATCTCTTTAAAAGATGAGTTGCTTGAAGATTTACGAACGAGGACGAAAACATGAGAGTTTTTAAAAAATATGGTGCTTCTAGCGCACTAACGATTTTGCTTCTCGTAGTTTGGGAAACTGGTGCAAGGCTTTTAGACATGAAATTCATTTTGCCAACACCAACAGATGTTGTATTAAAGATATGGGAATTAAGAGTACCTTTGTTTTTAGAACACTTACCTGCAACCTTTCTTATTATCTTGATTGGACTATCCCTTTCTATTTTATTTGGGGTGGGGGGCTTGCTGTATGGATGAGTATAAATAAAACAGTAGAAAAAACCTTCTATCCTCTTATTATATCGTCACAAACAATTCCAATTATCGCATTGGCACCGATTTTTGTTTTATGGTTTGGCTATACGATATGGAGTAAAGTTGTCGTTACGGTGCTTATTACTTTTTTTCCAATAACAGTAAATACGTATGATGGCCTTCGTGCAACAACTAAGGAATATAAAGATCTTTTGCGAACTATGGGAGCGACAAAAAAAGACATTTTCTTTAAGCTGCAAGTACCTGGAAGTGCATCTTACTTTTTCTCTGGATTGAAAGTGGCTGTAACGTTAAGCGTGATTGGTGCTGCAATTGGAGAATGGATCGGTGCTCAGGCTGGGTTGGGGTATTTTAGTAGACGAATGATGACTCAGTTTGATGGAGCAGGGGTTTTTGCGCCAATTATTATTTTATCTGCAGTCGGAATTTTTTTATTTGTCATTGTAAGCTCATTAGAGAAAAAAACATTAAAATGGAGGAAAACAGAATGAAGAAGTTTTTATTAATGTTCTTATGTTTAGTATTAGGATTACTTACAGCTTGTGGTGCAAACAATAGCACATCAACAGGTGTAAATGAAGAAGCGAAAGAACTTAAGGATGTAAGTATTATGCTTGATTGGTATCCTAATGCTGTACATAGCTATTTATATATTGCTAAGGAAAAAGGATACTTTGAAGAAGAAGGATTAAATGTTGATATTCAATTTCCTGCTAATCCAACAGATCCGATCAACTTGGCTGCTGCAGGGAAAATCACGCTTGGCATATCGTATCAACCAGATGTTATTATTGCTCGTGCCAATCAGGATGTAAAGATAAAATCAGTTGGTGCAATTGTTCGTTCACCATTAAACAGAATTATTTATATGGAAGACAGTGAAATTCAAACTCCAAAAGATTTAGAAGGAAAAACAGTTGGCTTTCCTGGTATTCCACTTAATGAATCATTAATTCAGTCTATGGTTAAAGCTGATGGTGGAAACCCTGAAGAAGTTGAGATGATAGATGTTGGCTTTGAATTAGGATCTTCAATTGTTAGTGAAAAAGTAGATGCAGTAATTGGTGCGTATATAAATCATGAAGTACCTGTATTAGCTCATGAAGGACACAACACAAGAAACATGAACCCGACAGAATATGGAGTTCCTAATTACTATGAGTTAGTAGCAGTAACAAGCGACAAAACATGGGAAAAAGAACAAGAAAGTATTACAGCCTTTTGGCGTGCTGCTACAAAAGGATATGAATTTACAGCGGACCACCCTGAAGAAGCTTTAGAAATTCTTCTAAATAACCAAGATGAAGCAAACTTTCCTTTAGTAAAAGAAGTAGAAACAGAAAGCCTGGAAATATTATTACCACTGATGAAATCTGAGAATGGATTTGGAAGTCAGGACCAAGATCAATGGGAAAGTACAATAAGCTGGATGAAGGAAGCAGGATTAATTAAAACAGAACCTGAGGTTGAAGATATTTTTGTGAATATAGTAGAGTAAAGGTAAAGGACTTGGTGGGATTTGAACCCACAAGATGTACAACAATTTACGACAAAACTGTTGACTGCTCTATCCACTTGAGCTACAAGTCCAATAATATTATGTTCATAAATATTCATTTTATAACACCATATGGAGAAAATAAAAAAGAGATGTGGGGATCACATCTCTTTTTACATTATATTTTTAATTCAACGTCTGCTGCTTTTCGAAGTTCTTCCACTTTTGTAGCTACTTTTTCTTGTGTTTTTTGTTGTTCAAGATTAGCTTTTAAAGTATCTTTTACTTCCTCGTATTTTGGAGTATCCTTAGATTCACCAGCCGAACTTACCATTGAATCATAATATTCTTTTAATTCATCATCTTTTACTTCTTCTACCTTCAAATCATTTTTAACAAACTGATCATATTTTACTGTATCAGCAATTTGTTCTTTTAGCTTGTCCAAGGTTAAATTATTCGTTTTTAACGCTTCCTCAAACTCTTCTTCTGTTTTATAGCTTGCTTTTAAAGTTTCTAACTGTTTGTTAATATCTTCTTCTGAAGCTTCATAGCCTTTTTTGTCGATTTCTTGTAATAATAATGTTTGTCCAACAAGACTTTCAAGCGTATAGTCTTTAATTTGCTTTGCCATATCATCTGTTGTTAAGTCTTGTCCTAATTGTGAAAATTGCATCTGAGAAATACTTAAGGCCTCATTATATTGATTTCCTTTGATTTCCTCACCATTTACAACAGCGACAACTTTTCCTTCTTCCACTTTTTGAGCTTCAAGCTTTTTTTGCATTTCCTCAGCATCTACATCAGCTTTTTCTTCTGTTGCTTTTTCAGATGTCTTAGTTTCTTCACTAGCTTTTTCTTTTTCTTCATCGGTATTACACGCTACAAGAGAGAGTGAAAGCAACCCTATTAAAACCGTTAATAAATATTTTTTCATTTTGTATACCCCTTTCGTCCCTATAGAAGGACATATCTTATGTACATAATTGGAATTGTATAACAACTAAAGGAAAAATAAAAGGTTTACATATAAACCATAACAGATTTTTTGAAAAGATTACACATTTTGGCAGATGGGTGAATATCATAAAAATTTTGAATAATAACTCAAAACAAATCCTTAAATAAACGGATAAGAAGCGTTAGAGTCGTCTGAGAAGCTTTTAAGAGAAATTACCTATCAATGGTAACGCTTACACTAACTAATTGGAAGAAATACTCACAACATTTCTCTAAGACCTTGATTATGAAAATCATCATGTTAGTATTAAATCGTGAGTGAAAAATACGAACAAAAATACGAACGATATTGGAGAGATGAGATGCTACACGATAAGACAGTTGCATTTTTAGGCGCAGGTTCGATGGCAGAAGCTATGATATCAGGATTAGTCAAATCTGAATTTCCAACAGAAAATATCATTGCGACAAATCGTTCCAATGAAGAACGGTTATCTGCATTAAACGAAAATTATGGTATCAAAGGAATCAAACTGAAAGATTTACCGTTTGATCAAATAGATGTCATTATATTGGCAATGAAGCCAAAAGATGTTGATACAGCATTAAAGGGCATTAAAGATCATATCAAACCAAATCAACTCATACTATCAGTTCTAGCAGGTATTACAACAACATATCTTGAAAAAAACCTTCATAATGGCCAGCAAGTAGTTCGAGTGATGCCGAATACGTCAAGTGCAATCGGTGAGTCAGCTACTGCCATATCCCCAGGTCATGAAACATCAGAAAACAATGTTCGACTAACTCAAGACTTATTAGGTTACATCGGTGAGGTTTATACAATAGAAGAAAAGGATATGGATATCTTTACGGGTATTGCAGGAAGCGGCCCAGCTTATTTTTATTATTTAATGGAGCATATGGAAAAGCAAGGATCACAAGCAGGCTTTGATTTGGAAACAACTAGAGAAATCATTGCTCAAACCATTGTAGGTGCAGCAAAAATGGTTCAAGAGCAAGATTACACACCAACTGTACTAAGAGAAAAAGTTACTTCACCAAACGGTACAACAGCTGCAGGATTAGACGCATTGGATGAAAATGGCGGGGGTAAGGCCATTGCAAAGGCAGTTGAACACGCAGCAAAACGTTCAAGAGAAATTAGTGAACAAATTCAAGAGAGCCTACTAGTTAGCTCATCAAATAAATAAGTTCATTTTTTTACGAGACTAAAAGAATGATAGAAACAAGGGATTTAGAGAGATAAATACGACTCAGGAGTGATATCATGACGACCCTAGACAACGAAAAAAAACGGGTTGTAATAAAAGTAGGAAGCAGTTCTTTAACAAGTCGACACGGTGAAATTAGTCGACGTAAACTAGAGAAATTAGCTGATGAAATTGCCTTACTAAAGGACGAAGGACATGAAATTGTTTTTGTTTCTTCAGGTGCTGTTGCAGCAGGCTATCGTAAGCTAGGTTGTATTGACCGTCCAACATCTTTACCTGAAAAACAAGCAGCAGCTTCTATAGGGCAGGGATTATTGATTGAGGCATATTCAGAGATCTTTTTATCGCACGGATATGTGGCATCACAAATCTTAATTACACGAAGTGATTTTTCAGATGAAAAACGCTACAACAATGTACGTAATACACTAAATGTTTTATTAGAACGTGGCATTATTCCTATTGTTAATGAAAATGATACTGTAACAGTTGATCGCTTGAAGTTTGGTGATAATGATACGTTATCAGCAAAAGTTGCCGGCTTAGTAGAAGCTGATCAATTAATGATTTTATCTGATATAGATGGTTTATACGATTCAGATCCTCGAAAAAATGAAGAAGCAAAATTACTTGAGAAAGTATATGAAATTACCCCTGAAATCGAAGAGGGAGCCGGTGAATCAGGTAGCAACGTAGGAACAGGTGGTATGAGATCGAAGATAGATGCCGTAAAGATTGCGATGGCCTCTGGTATTTCGACCTTCTTAGGAAAAGCAACGATCCCTAATATTCTTGGCGATGCTGTTCGCGGAGAAGCCAAAGGAACCTATTTTGAAGTAACAAACGAAACAGTTAACTTAAATCAGAAAAAACAATGGATTGCTTTTCATTCCGGTCCTGAGGGAGAAGTAACAATTAATCAAAATGTAAGAACTTCCATTGTTGATCATAAACACAGCATCTATTCATCAGACATTGAAAAAGTGGAAGGGCAGTTTGAAAAGGGTGCAGTTATTCGAATTCTTGATCATGAAGGAGAAAGAATTGGTTTAGGTGTTGTGAACTATTCAAATGAAGAGTTAGAAAAGATAGCAAAGGCTTCAGGTGAAGGTGCTAAAAAGCAAGAGGTTGTCCATTTTGATGATCTAGTATGTGAACTTGAATTGTCGTTGCCTGTAGGAGTATAAAAGGAGGAATTAGATGTCTGTAACAAAAGAACAACCAAATGTCGAATCACAAGCAATTGCAGCAAAAAAAGCCGCAAAAACATTAAGTTTATTATCAACAGAAGAAAAAAATGAAGCATTACACATTTTAGCTGATACTTTAGAAAAAAATACTGAAGTTATTCTTGAAGCGAATGAAGTAGATTTACAAGCAGGTCGTGAGAAAGGTTACGATACGGCGTATATGGATCGTTTGGCACTTTCAAAAGAACGAATTTTTGACTTTGCTGATGGCTTACGTCAAGTAGCTAAATTAGAAGATCCAACAGGTAATATCCTCTCTAATTGGACTTTAGATAACGGACTTCTAGTTGAAAAAGTTACAGTACCATTAGGTGTAATTGGTATGATTTATGAAGCACGTCCTAACGTAACAGTCGATGCAACAGGTCTTGCTCTTAAATCAGGAAATGCTATTGTATTAAAAGGCGGATCATCTGCTTTATCATCAAACAAAGCAATCGTGCAGGTTATGCATGAGGCGTTAAAAGAAACAAAGATCCCTCAAGAAGCTGTACAATTTATTGCCAGCACAGACCGTGAAGCAACACAGCAACTGTTCACTATGAAAGAACATATTGATGTGTTAATTCCAAGGGGTGGAGGTTCACTAATAAATGCAGTTGTAAATAATGCCACTGTTCCAGTACTTGAAACAGGTGTCGGAAACTGCCACTTATATATTGATGTTGAAGCAGATGTTGAAAAAGCATTAAACATTCTTGTTAATGCAAAAACGGACCGTCCAGCTGTATGTAACGCGTTAGAAACAGCTATTATTCACGAGGGTTGGCTAGAAAAGAACCGAGATGTTCTCGTGAAAACTTTGCAGGAATATGGAATTTCTGTTCACGGCGATGAAACAGCATTATCCTATATTCCGAACTCTGTTCTTGCAAACGAGGAAGACTGGGCGAATGAATATTTAAGCTTAGACTTAGCTGTTAAAACAGTTAGTAACGTCGAAGAAGCAATAGATCACATCGAAGCATACGGTACAAAGCATTCAGAGGCGATTGTAACTGAAAACAAAGCAACAGCCAAAACATTTATGAGCTTAGTAGATGCTTCAGCTCTATATCATAATGCGTCTACTCGCTTTACTGACGGTGGAGCTCTACTTTGGTGCTGAGATTGGTATTTCCACTCAAAAGCTTCATGCGCGAGGACCAATGGGGCTTACCGGCTTTAACAACAGTAAAATTTATGATGTCAGGTAATGGGCAAACAAGATAAGTAAAAAAATAGAAGTGACCGTACATCGGTCACTTCTATTTTGTTTGAGCAAGGCTAAGTACCTTTTTCAATCTTTTATTAGAGAAATACACTTTATAATAGACAATGATAATCATTACCGATTATAATATTTGTAGAACAAAAAATAATATATTGATTGGAGTTGATTATATGTTTGTTCAAGTAAAAAACATTACGGTTACAGAGGGAAACTCGGCTCAAGTTGTTGAGAGATTTAGTAAGCCTGGAATAATTGAAGAGCAAGAGGGTTTTATTGATGCAACAGTAATGGTGAAAAAAGTAAGACGCGGTGAAGAAGAGGTAATGATCCAAATTCGTTGGAAATCAGAAGAATATTGGAAGCAGTGGGAAAAAAGTGAAGCACATATCGCCGGTCATAAAGCGAATAGAGGTAAACCTAAGCCAGAGTACATTGTAAACTCAGAAGGCGGCTTATATACCGTAGTAAACGTTAAAGAAGCAAAAGCTAAAGAAAATATAGAAAGTTAGTCAATATCTTATGATGTTGGCTTTTTTTATTGTTGGAAAAGTTTTTTTACCATTCATGAATAATAATGATAATTATTTTCAATAATAGTATTGAAAAGAGACAACCACGGTGATGGTTGCCTCTTAATACATATTAAAGATCAGTTGGTTCAAATGTTTTACAATCAGTTTCTCCACTACTTGCTGCATTCTTTTCTTTATGATTGACTACATAAATTTGAGATGCACCACATTTGTTTTCATTTTGGATGTTATGAACACAGCTACTTACTTCACATAATACGTCTAGTGCCATTATAAAACACCTCCTTCATTGTTAGGATAAACAAGTTTGACCTATCCTATTCAGTATAAGAGGTGTATTTTGATTTTTAGAGATAGCGTAGACACAGCGGACTTATCTGAAAACTTTTATTATTTAAAGTATTGACTCTTGTTTGATCGGTGTTATAATCAATAACATATAATGTTAGGTAATCTAACAGACAATTAGGGTGATGATGATGAAAAAGATTGAAGCGATTATAAGGCCGCAGAAAATTACTGAAACAATAAAGGGACTAAAGAATATTGGAATTACTGGATTTACGGTTTCTCAAGTTGTAGGAAGAGGGAAGCAAAGAGATACAAAGGGTGTTTATCGAGGAAAAAATTATAATGTAACGTTACATCCGAAAATTAAACTTGAAATTATATTATCTGATCATATGGTAGAACCAACCATAAAAACAATTATTTCATCTGCTCAAACAGGTGAAGATGGTGATGGAAAAATCTATGTATATCCTATTCTAGAAGCTTATAATATTCGCACGGGCGAACCGGATGTGTCAATTGATGATTTGACAATAAGAGAGTTTCCCACAAGGGAGGGAATATAATCAATGGAGCTTATTCATTTAAATACCGTTTGGATTGTTATAGCGGCAGCAATGGTTTTGTTCATGGAAGGTGGATTTAGCTTATTAGAGGCTGGTTTAGTTCGTACTAAAAATGCTGTAAATGTAACGATGAAAATCTTTGTTGACTTAACAATTGGTGCTTTAGCGTTCTGGGTTTTTGGATTTGCTATTATGTTCGGAGATAGTGCTTTTGGGTTTATAGGCACAAGTTTATTTGGAAGTCCTGAGAAAATTGCTTTAGGAATAGAATTACCAAGCGAAGCGTTTGTACTATTTCAAATGGGCTTTGCTGTTGCTTGTATTTCGATCATTTCTGGTGCAGTAGCCGAACGAATGAATTTTAAGGCATATATAGTAACAGCAGCACTTATTACATTAATCATTTACCCATTGTCTGGTCATTGGATTTGGAATGGTGAAGGCTGGTTAGCGCAGCTTGGAATGAAGGACTTTGCAGGATCAGCTGCCATTCACGCAGTTGGAGGCTTTGCTGCATTGGCAATGGCCAAGATTTTAGGTCCAAGAAAAGGAAGATTTAATTCTGATGGAAGCGTCAACGTTTTTGCACCAAGTAATATTCCGTTAGCATCAAGTGGCGCATTTATTTTATGGTTCGGTTGGTTTGCCTTTAATAGTGGTAGTACATTAGATGCTTCCAATGCATCTTTAGCTTCTATTGCAATTAATACAATGTTAGCTGGGGCAAGCGGTGGGACAGTTACTTTACTTTTAACAATGAATAAGTTTGGAAAAGCTGACCCGAGTATGACAATTAACGGAGTACTTTCTGGATTAGTTGCTATTACAGCTGGCTGTGCATTTGTAAATCATTGGAGTGCAATTATCATCGGAGCAATTAGTGGTGTTATTGTTATTTATGCAACATTACTAATTGATAATCTCAAGATTGATGATCCGGTTGGAGCAGTTGCCGTACACGGTTTTAATGGTTTATTTGGAACAATCGCTGTTGGATTGTTTGATACAACTGCCGGATTATTTACAACAGGCCAAGTTTCACTATTAGGAGTTCAGCTATTAGGTGCAGTTGTTGTCGCTGCTTGGGGATTAGTAGGTGGTGCGGCAATTGCAAAAATATCAGAGGCAACTGTTGGTTTACGTGCTACACAAGAGGAAGAAGAGGAAGGGTTAGACATGTCTTACCACGGAATTCCTGCTTACAATGAATTAGAACGTTTTACAGACTTACCAACAAGTTTATATAATTTTGAAGAAACGACAGGTATTACTGTTGCAAGAACAGATCAAAAGAAAATTGTTGGATGATAAAAAGGCGAACCAAAAGCAAAATGGTTCGCCTCTTTTTATTTGAACGCTAAAATTTCTTACTTAATAACAATCGAAAACATTAGACCTAGATAGGTAGAAATAATAAAGGCTATTCCAAAACCTACGGCAAGAATTGGAGAGATCTTTTTATAAAAGCTAATAATAAGCAACCCAATAAATAGAACTCCAATTATAAGTAATAAGACAGCATCTAAATGAAGGGAAAGTTGAACGATAAAAGGAGCCGTAATGTTTTGGCCGAGCAAGAACTCTATCCACGGTGCTGGTCCTTCTTGAATGAGTGTCGCATTTACTTGGTGTGGTGGTGGCAATGTTCCTAAAACACCTGTGATGAAAAATACAACCATTAAAATAATTGTTTCTGCTTGTACCCATTTTATAGGGTTAAATTGATCGTTTGCTTTGACCTTTCTAGCTAAAAATCCATTTATTAAGGCAAAAGCAAGAATAGGAATAATGCTTAAATGCTTTACTAGTAACACCTGTCCATATGTGATTACCCATGAATTAACATAATCTCTTGGTTCAACAACAAAAAACATAAGAAAAATGCCTGAGATCGTTACTGTTAAAAACAAGATTATGGATAAAGGGGTAAACCATTTTAAAAACAAATGCCAATTTTTTTCATCTTTAGAAAGCCATCCAACATGTAATAGCACTCCAACCCACATTGTAATCACTAAAAAATGAATAGCATGTGAAAATAAACCGGGCCAAAGGTTAAGTGTTGAAGAATGGCTCGCATAACCTACTGAGAAGATCATTAGTAGCAAGAAAAGGGCTTGAATATATTTAGATCCTTCAACATAGATAGTCATCCATAATAATACTGCAAAGAAGCTTCCGTACAACCAAGCGATGCCGACCTGAAACTCCGTTAAGATCGAATAAGAAGTTAAGCTTATTAACCCTTCGGGAGAAAAAAATAAAATAACTTGTAATACAGGAAGAAAAGTTAAAATAATAATTCCTAACACAGCTAATAGTAAGCTTTGTTTTTTAACGGTAATAATAGGTTTATGTGTTTGTGGTACAAATTGTAATACAACATGTCCAACTAAAAAAGAAAAAAGCATATACGAAACATATTCGGTTACTGGTATAAGTTGACTCATCATTTACCTCTTTTTACGAAATAAGATCCATACCCCACCAATTAATAAAAGGAATAAGATCGTAATTATAATAGTGACAAAAGAAGAATTATTTGTTGCTTCTTTAGCATTTGTTTCAGGTTGTGGTGAAGTTTGCTCTTCTTCAACAGATGTTGTTTCTTCTTTGTCATTTTGATTTGACTCTTCATCAGATGATGCTTCCGCTTCCTCATCAATGAGTGTATCTGATTCTTTATTTGTCGTATTTTCTTCTTCTGTAGCTGGGAGATTCACAGTAAAAGGAATTTCTCCTGTAAGGATGTGACCATCTTTTGCTGCAATCTGCCAAGATAACACGTAGCTTCCATTTGTAAGTGGACGATTAAATGTCCCAATTAGCTTACTTCCTTGAACTGTTACTGTATCAAAGGATTGCTCTTCAGTTTTCTTTGTTAAGGTCATCGTACTTTGGTCTTCAATCTCTCCTGCAAATTCAATAAAAAGCTCTGTAAGTTCTTGAGTGATTTCCTCACCCTCAGTAGGAGTAGAAGTTTTAACAGTTGTATGTGCTGAAACTGCTAAAGGTAAAACTAATAATAAGCTTACTATTGTTAGTATTATTTTCTTCATATCAAAACATCCTTTATTAATTTATTTCTGTTACCCATTTTAGCATTGAATGTATTCTTCATTCATAAACCATTTCTGACAAATTAGCAAACAAAAAACTTTATGAAGGATTTTTTTAAAGTTTTTTTAGGGAACTGTGCGGGTGCCCTTACAGACAAGTCCCCAGATACATATTGTAATAGTACAACGAAAGGGAGGTGTTGTTAATGAGTGGTGCAACTCCAGGCTATGGCTACGGTGGTGGCTTTGCGTTAATCGTTGTGTTATTCATCCTACTAATAATTGTAGGCTCTGCTTACGTTGGTTACTAAAAATTGATTAGTAAGAGATTGTTTCTATAAATAATTTTAAGGAGGAATTTAGAATGGGTTACGGATTCGGTTATGGCTATGGTGCAGGATTTGGCGGTTATGGTTATGGTGCAGGATACGGTGGAGCAGGTTATGGCTACGGTGCAGGTAGAGGTTTCGCGTTAATCGTTGTATTGTTTATTCTACTAATCATCGTTGGTGCTGCTTGGTTATAAGATAGGTAAGGAAAGAGGGCCAAATTTATTCAGGCCCTCTTTTTCTTATATTTTTAAACTTGTTTAACATAAAATTTTTTATCTTTTTTGGGAAAATGTGCGGATGCCCTTACAGACAACTTCCTAGATACATACAGTAGTATTACAACGAAAGGGAGGTGTTGTTAATGAGTGGTGCAACTCCAGGCTATGGCTACGGTGGTGGCTTTGCGTTAATCGTTGTGTTATTCATCTTGCTAATAATTGTAGGCTCTGCCTACA
Organism: Metabacillus endolithicus; assembly: GCF_023078335.1. Taxonomy (GTDB): domain Bacteria; phylum Bacillota; class Bacilli; order Bacillales; family Bacillaceae; genus Metabacillus; species Metabacillus endolithicus. The sequence goes on from NZ_CP095550.1 coordinate 4,247,455, forward strand.
TTGGTTACTAAAAAATGACAAGACATGAATCATTTCAATAAATATTTAGAAGGAGGAATTTAGAATGGGTTACGGATTCGGTTATGGCTATGGCGCAGGATTTGGCGGTTATGGTGCAGGATGCGGAGGAGCAGGTTATGGCTACGGTGCAGGTAGAGGCTTCGCGTTAATCGTTGTACTGTTTATCTTACTAATCATCGTTGGTGCTGCTTGGTTATAAGATAACCTAAGATAGAGGGTCTGAGTTAGTCAGATCCTCTTTTGTGTATATTCTACATAATGAAACTTTCCACCAGGTATTGGGTTCTCCGGAAACCTAAAACTTTTTAATGCATATTTACTAAAAAAAGAATCCTTTAAAACGTTATTTGGTCTTTATGATGTTTTTTTCTCCTGCCCGATAAATATTAGCGACCTTCTTTTAATCCAATACTGGAAACTATCCAGAGGGAAAATGCCTCTTCTTTTTGAGTTGTTCATTTGGATAACAACACTGTCACTAGAAATTTCAATAATTTTTAATCTGTCGGAGTTGCTAATGTTTGGAATGAAATTTCCGCTTAACTCAAATTCCATATTATTATGTAAATCCATGTTTCCTTCCTCCTATGTAAAAACGTTAAAAAACTAAAGTTAAGTTTCCCAATTTATAAATAATTATCCAGGAAATAATTATTTTCTTTAACAAATAAAGGAATTAATATACAGGGTGGAGAAGTTTTCCATAGTTAGAAGAATGAAGGAGTATAAATGAAATGCAGAATGCAACTATACTATTTGAAAAATTATATAATTTTAGAGATGTTGGGGGAATGGAAACAAAGGATGGAAATTTTGTTAAATCGGGAGTCTTATTTCGGTCTGATGATATTTCGCGATTGACTAAGAAGGACTTAGATACATTTAGTCAATATGAATTTAAACTAATTTGTGACTTACGTACATCTAACGAACGAAAATCTAAACTTTATGAATTTCCTAAAAGCTGGGGAATTGAATTAAAGCATGTCCCTATTTATCATGAAAGTCAGGACCTTTCCCATAGGGAGTTTTTCCAGTTATTAGTTAAAGGATCTAAGAATCTGGATTTTGAAGAAATGATTAAGAATTTTTATCGATGTATGATCATAGAACGAAGACAAGAGATAAAAGAGATCATCACTTTAATTGCTAATTATCACAAAGCACCATGCTTAATTCATTGTACCGGAGGCAAAGATCGTACTGGTTTAATAACTGCACTCATACAGCTTTATTTAAACGTTCCATATGATAAAGTAATCGACCATTATTTAGTGTCAAATGCATTGGTTGGACCAAGAATGAAAAAAATAGAAAACTTTATTCGAATGATGAGCTTATATCGTGTTTCTTCACAGCAAATAAAACCATTATTAATTGTAAGTCGCGACTATTTAGAAGATGTTTTACAGGAAATTTTGAAGGAATTTGGAACAGTGGAAAACTATTTTATCAAAGGATGTGGAATAGATAAAAACTCCTTAAACAAGTTAAGGGAATTTTTATTGAATAAATAGAATAAAACATCTTTGTGAACTCGCAACTGCGAGTTTTATTTGTATTTTATCTAAGTTACAATCATATTTATGACTGATATTCATAAAAAGGAGGAATAAAAGATGGATGAAACAATACAGTTAATTAAAAAATTGGTTGAAATACCAAGTTCATCAGGGAATACAGAAAAAGTCATTTCGTTTGTAGAGGAGTATTTAAAGCCTTTGAATGTAAATATGAAACGAAATCACAAAGGCGGCTTACTTGTTACTATACCTGGAAAAAATGATGATCAACATAGGATGTTAACGGCTCATGTAGACACTTTAGGTGCAATTGTAAAGAACATTAAATCTAATGGCAGATTAATGATTGATTTAATAGGGGGCTTTAACTATAACTCTATAGAAGGTGAATACTGTCAGATTGAAACCGCCCGTGGGGAAACCTATACTGGTACAATTCTTATGCATCAAACATCTGTCCATGTATATAAAGATGCCGGTAAGCTAGAGAGAAACCAAAAAAATATCGAAGTAAGAATTGATGAAAAAGTACATAATGCCGACGATGTAAAAGATCTTGGAATTGAGGTTGGTGATTTTATTTCATTTTATCCAAGAGTTGAAGTAACACCTAGTGGATTTATTAAGTCTCGTCATTTAGATGACAAAGCAAGTGTTGCGATATTATTACAACTAATTAAAAGAATATTAATAGATCCTATTGAACTTCCATATACAACTCATTTCCTGATTTCAAATAATGAAGAAATCGGGTACGGGGGTAATTCAAATATAGCCAGTGAAACGGTTGAATATTTAGCTGTAGATATGGGTGCAATTGGGGACGGTCAAGAAACGGATGAATTTACAGTTTCAATCTGTGCAAAGGATTCGAGTGGACCTTATCATTTAGGCCTTAGAAGAAAACTAATTGAGTTAGCGAAACAAAATAATATTAAATATAAAGTTGATATTTATCCATATTATGGATCAGATGCTTCTGCTGCGATACGATCAGGACATGATATTATTCATGGCTTAATCGGGCCTGGCATTGATGCTTCACATGCGTTTGAACGAACACATACTTCCTCATTAGAGCATACTTCAAACTTGCTTTATCATTATGTTCAATCGGAGTTGACGTTAGCATGATCTATTATGTTGTTGATGTTTTTGCTGAAGAAAAATATAAGGGAAATCAGTTGGCTGTTTTTCGGAATATAGGAGATTTATCTAGTGAGGAAATGCAGAAAATTGCGAGAGAAACTAATTTCTCAGAGACAACTTTTATAGAAACTGATGAAAAGGTAGATGGAGGATACCGTGTAAGAATTTTTACACCTAATGAAGAAGTGCCGTTTGCAGGACATCCAACGTTAGGAACTTCATACATTATTCGCAATGAGATTATGGAAGAATTAGAACAACAAGTTATACTAAAATTAAAAGTCGGAGATATCCCTGTTTCTTTTGATGAATCTGAAATTATTTGGATGAAACAAAATGAGCCGAGCTTTGCTCAAACATTTACATATAACCAATTGAGTGATGTACTTAATTTGGATGTAGACGATTTTGATGAAAATTATCCAATTGAGGATGTTTCAACTGGTCTCCCCTTTATTATTGTTCCTTTAAAAGGGTTAGCTGAAGTGAAAAAAGCAAAAATTAACCAAGAAAAACTGCTAGAATTAACCGGAAATACTAGAGCGAAAGCCATTTTAGTTTTCAGTAAAGAAACTTATCATAAAGAACATCATATTAATGCAAGGGTGTTTGTTGATGTATTCGGTATACCTGAAGATCCTGCAACAGGTAGTGCTAATGGTTGCTTGGCAGGATACTTGCTAAAACACCAATATTTTCAAACAAACACACTAGATATAAAAGTTGAGCAAGGATACGAGATTCAAAGAGAATCCTTGCTATATATTCGGGCAGAAGAAAGAGAAGGAAACTATACTATTCATGTTGGAGGTAATGTAGTTAAGGTTGCAAAAGGTGAATGGTTTTAGATTTTATCTAAATGAAAAGAGGTCTCTTAACTGAAAGAGAACTCTTGATAAATCACCTATAAATTTATATCTTAGACATAAATTTATAGGTGATAAATGTTCCGCCCAGCAGTAGAGCAGATAACAAAATGACAAAACCTAATCCGATTTCATCGATTAACGTTAGAAGGTAAATGATTAGTACGATATCTGTTAAAATAGAACCTATGAAAAGTATCCTCGGGGATCTCATGCTATATACTATCTCCTTTAATTTAGCGTGCTTACATAATAATTATAACGAAGATCCTTGTGAAAATAAAAACCGAGTGGCTTTTTAACCACTCGGTTTGTTATTTAATCAACGAAATAATTCCCTCATCTTCATCTAATACTAGCTCTATTGCGGCAGCGAAAGGATCGATATTCATTTCGGTTTCTAACCAAAAACGAATGGCCTCTATTATATTGGCGGTTATCAATATTTGCTTCCGATCCTGAATATATGCTTCAGCAGAAAAACCATAGTCATCATCATATAATAGCTCAATTTCTACGTCCGAAGGCTTTATTTGTCTTTTATGAGCAATGTGTAAACATAGTGCATTTACAATGTTTTGTTCAGAAAGCTTTATTTGCCCCATATTGTATCTTCCTTGTGTTTACGTTTATTTTTATTTACAAAGTAAGTAAATACTTTTCTGATAATAAAAATAACGGCAAAAATGGCTAAAACATTGATAACTAGGCCAATTAATGAACCTAAAATTCCAAGATTACTTAACAATCCTCCAAGTAATAAACCAGCTAACCCACCTAAGAACAAACCTTTCATTAAACTGCCGGCTTTTGGCTTTGTAGTGGTGTTGCTTTTTGTTGTAGAGGATTTTTGCTGAGTATCATCCTTTTTAATAAGTGACGGGTTGTTTGTATTTGAGTTAAATGATTTTTTACCAGATTTGTGTACTTTGCGCTAACTGTTGTAACATGATCTCCAACTAGGAAGCCACTTATTGGAGTGAAAAGTAAGGTAATAGCGAGCATTGCTGAAAATAATTTCTTTATCATGGTGTATGTTCCTCCCTTTAAAAATGAGCAGTCACTTTTGTGACAATTAGTACTACGGTCTATCATATAGAAAGGTTTCATTTTTGAAAAGTTTTTTTAATCTATTATTCCAACTTGTAGAAGGGGGAAAGAAATCAAAAAATAGATCATTTTGATTCAGTTGAAGACGTTAACTGATTCAAAATGATCCATTTATTTATCTATACCACATAATTTCCCCAGATTTATGGTCATAATTAATTTCAACTTGAAAATCATGTTTTTCATAAAAGTGAACAAGTCTGTCAACATGATCCCAATCTCTTTTGGCAATGTCACCTGTAATTTTAGGAATGTTTTGCTCAATTGCAAGTTCTTTTAAGTAGTCCATACATATGGAGCCATATCCTTTATTTGCAGGCCCTTTAATATCACCAATGTGGATCGTTTCATCATCAATATAAGTTGCGTGAATGGAAAAATCCCACTTACCTTTATATGAGGTTTCACAGTCGCATAACATAATTTTACAGGATTGCTCATCTTCAGGAGTATAAACGATAACTAACTTATCTTCTTTTGTTTGGTCAACACCTAGAATCTTACTTCTTTTGGCAATTTCCTTTAAATTGTCCTGCATCCTAAAGACTTGAAACTCAAGATCCTCTAATTCTTCTTTCAATTCTTCTGGATTATCAGAACGTTGGTCAGCTTCTAATAGTTTACTAAACATTATTTCGCTCCTTTCATAGATATTTTATGTGTGCAGGTATTTAGCGATTGTAAAATGATATAGCTTCATAAACTATATGAATGGTGTCTTCTTATCTTATTCATACGTAATAAAAAATGTTGCAACAAACAGTGTAATATTATAAAGGGAATTATAAAAATATGCAATAGTTTCTGTGTGCAAAATGTGATTAATTATTCTTTATTAAAACATTGACTAACCAGTCAATGTGGATTAAACTAAGGTTGACTAATCAGTCAATTTGACCTCGTATAGGAGGAAGTTATATGAACATAATCGAGATTCATAATTTGACCAAAAGCTATAAAAAAAACAGAGGAATTGATGACCTTTCCCTTTCAATTCATAAGGGAGAAATCTTCGGCTTTATTGGACCGAACGGGGCAGGGAAAAGCACAACCATACGTACATTGTTAAATTTTATTCACCCAACAAGTGGAACAGCCAAAATCTTTGGAAAAGATAGTGTGAAAGATTCAAAGGAAATTCGTAAGCAAGTTGGTTATTTACCATCTGAAGTTCATTACTATGATGATATGAAAGCTTTAGATTTACTTATATATTCTGCTAAATTTCATCAATATTCAAATGATCAACGAATCGTAGAATTAGCCGAGAAGCTTCATTTAGACCTTAATAAAAAAATTGAAGATCTATCGTTTGGAAATAGAAAAAAAGTGGGAATTATTCAAGCGCTACTCCACGAGCCTAAATTGCTCATTTTGGATGAACCAACAGGGGGATTAGATCCGTTGATGCAGCATGCTTTTTTTGAACTATTAAAGATCGAGCGGGATAAAGGAGCAACCATTTTCTTTTCCTCTCATATCTTAAGTGAAGTTCAGAAAATGTGTGACCGTGTTGCGATTATTAAAGAAGGTAAATTATTAAAAGTAGAACGAGTTGAGAAGTTACTTAAAAATAATGTAAAAAAAATAAGCCTTACCTTTCAAGCTGGAAATGAGCAAGCAATTGAAGAGATTGAGGGAATGAATAAAGTAAAAAACGGTGATGATTGGACCTTTTTGTATAGTGGTGACATAAATAGACTTCTTCATAAGATTTCAACACTACATGTGAAAGATTTATTAATAGAAGAGCCTTCTTTAGAGGAAGTTTTCATTCATTATTATGAGTAGGAAAGGTAGGGGATTTAAATGATATATCAACGTGAGTTAAAGAAAAACTTAAAATCACTTATTATTTGGGGGATTGCATTAAGTGGAATCATTTTAATGACACTTAGCATTTATCCTCAATTTACTCAGGATCAAGAAACAATGAAGGAATTGCTTAATGCTTACCCGGATTCTTTTAAACAAGCATTTGGAATGGATCGCCTTGATTATGGATCTTTACTCGGATTTTATGGAGTTCAAGTTCACTTTATGACAACGTTATTTGGGAGTATCTTTGCGGTTATGTTAGCTTCAAATATTGTAGCTAAGGAAGAAAATGAAAAAACAATTGAATTTTTATTATCAAAGCCGATTACTCGTATGCAAATTATGACTGAAAAGTGGCTAGCTGTTATGACAAATATCGCTTTGTTAAATATAATCATTATGGTGATTTCTCTCATTGGCTTTCAATTTGCTGATGATGATCCGTCGATAAAAACGTTTATATTGCTTGTTTTAGCAACTTTTCTACTGCATATTACATTTGCAGCTATATCACTCTTACTTTCAACGACAATGAAAAAGGCTAGAACAATCACATCGGTTTCATTAGGCTTGGTTTTTTTATCATATTTTTTAAGTGTAGTATCTGGTATTACCGGGAATTTAGAAGGACTCAAATATTTTAGTTTCTTCAAATATATCGATGCTGCTGACATTATTGCAAATCAATCCATTAAACCACTTTATCTATGTATCATGATAGCTATAGCTACTATAATGATTGTGTTAAGCTATGTTGCTTATCATCGTAAGGATATTGCTGTATAATCAGACAAAATGATAGTAATTAATTTGAGGTGTACACATTGTATTCTGCATTTGAAAAATTACCTGATGAAAAGAGAGAAAAGATTTTAACAACCTGTATCGAAGAGTTTTCAAAAACTGGTTATGAAAAAACCTCAACTGAGACAATTACTTCAAGAGCTGGTATATCAAAAGGAATTCTTTTTCATTATTTTAAAAGTAAGAAAAACCTTTATTTATATGTTGTTGACTATTGCAGAAAGCTAATCGGAGATAAAATTATCGAAGAAATAAAAAAAGTTAAGACCGATGATTTTTTTGAAAGAATAAAAGAGGTTGTTCTCATTAAACAAAGAATTCAATATGACTTTTTAATTGAAACAAAACTCGTTACAAGTGCTACTCTTCATCCACCGGTTGAATTAAAAGAACAATTACAGAATTTGTTACAAAAGAATACTGATCAATATAGTGGAGAATTTTTAGCGAAGCTGTTAGATAAACAATTATTAGAAGGTCACCCCTCACCTGAAAAGATAATGGAATTAACTATGCTTGCATTAGATTCTGTTACTAAAAAATATGTTCATCTTTTTGAAAGTAAACAGTTAGAATACGACGATATACTAGAAAAAATGATGCCGGAACTTGATGAATATATTGATATTATTAAATATGGAGTGTATGGAAGTCGTTGATATGAACTTCACCATGTTGGGAAAAGATCAGTAGCGATACTGTTCTTTTTTGTTGGTTTCAATCTACAAAAATCGGGTGGTGCCAGGCACCACCCGAACTGCTATGCTTCTACACTTCTATAATGATAGGAAGTATCATAGGTTTTCTTTTTGTCTGTTTATATAAATGCTGACCAATTGTTTTTTTGATGTTTTGTTTCATGACGTTCCATTGGTGAACTCTTTCTCTTTGTAGATCTTTAATGATTCGTTCTACTTGACGGTTAACATCTTTTAAGAGGTCTTCAGAGTTTCTTGCATAAACAAATCCTCTTGAAATTGTGTCTGGTCCGGAAATGATTTTTTTATCGGCTTTACTTAAGGTAATCACAATAACAAGCATACCGTCCTCGGATAATTGTTTTCGATCTCTTAGAACAATATCACCTATATCACCCACGCCAATTCCGTCTACAAATGTGTTACCTGCATGCACTTTTCTAGTTTGACGGCTTCTTGGTTTTCAATGTCAACCACATCGCCCAGGTTTACGATAAAGGTATGATCTTTTTCTACTCCAACCGACTCAGCTAATAAACGGTGTTGATGTAACATTCTATATTCACCATGTATGGGAATAAAATATTTTGGCATCATTAATGTAAGCATAAGCTTTAGATCTTCTTGATATCCATGTCCTGAAACATGCATGCCTGTTGAACTTCCTGAACCGTAAATGACTTTACCCCCAGTGTAAACAAGTTGTCAATAATCTTCGAGACATTCCGTTCATTACCAGGTATTGGAGAAGCTGCTAATATGACAGTATCACCTGCAAGTATTTCTGCGTCACGATAATTTGAAGTGGAAAGTCGAGCAAGTGCAGCTAGTGGCTCTCCTTGACTACCAGTACATAATATAGCAACTTTTTCCGGGGCGAGCTCATTTATTTGACTAGGTTCGATCAACATACCCTCAGGAATGGTTAAATAGCCTCGTTCAATAGCTACATCAACCACATTCACCATACTTCTACCTAGAAGTGCAAGCTTTCTATTGGTTTTGAGTGCAGCATCAACGACTTGTTGAACACGATTAACATTTGAAGCGAAGGTGGAGACAATGACTTTTCTTGTGGCTTTAATAAAAGCTTCCTCCATATGCTCGCCAACCATCTTTTCTGATGGAGTTAAACCCGAACGTTCTGCATTAGTACTTTCTGATAAAAGAGCTAGAACACCTTTTCTACCAATCTCAGCCATTTTGTGGATATCTGAATGTTGATCATTTACAGGAGTTAAATCGAATTTAAAGTCTCCAGTATGTACGACAACTCCTTCAGGTGTGTGAAAAACAATTCCCAAACAGTCTGGAATACTGTGATTAGTTTTAAAGAAGCTTAAGGAAATTTTATTGAATTCTACAGTAGATTCAGAATCTATTTGAATCAATTCAGTATCTCTTACAAGATTATGTTCCATTAGCTTTAATTCAATTAAACCGAGTGTAAAACGTGTTCCGTATATAGGAACATTTAATTTCTTGAGAAAGTAAGGAATACCTCCAATATGGTCTTCGTGGCCGTGTGTTACAACTAACGCTTTTATTTTTTCTTTGTTTTCTTCTAAGTAGGTTAAGTCAGGAATGATTAAATCAATTCCTAATAGATTTTCATCTGGAAATTTACCTCCGCAATCGACTACAATGATTTCATCGGCATATTGAATCACATACATGTTTTTCCCGATTTCATTCACGCCACCAAGTGCGAATAATGATAATTGATCCGTGGCCATCATATGTCCTCCTATGTAAATAGTATTCATATTATGCCAATAATGTGGTTGTTTATTTGTTAATCGTAAAAAAACTAAGTTGTTTTCTTAATTAAAGGAAAAAATTTTGCAGAGAAGTTGAGGTAACTGAATTTCTGTTATATAATAGGTAAGAATCAAATATTCTAAAATTAGGACGGTGATTCAATATGAACACTGAGAAGAATATGATTGAGGAATTTAGTATTTGGCAAAAACAACTAGGAAAAGCTGAAGGTACAATCAAAACTTATATTGGTGTACTAGAAAAATTCGAGGCTTGGTTATCATCAAAAGGTAAATCACTAAATTCAGTCTCTAGGAATGATGTTCAGTTATATATGGATGAACTTGAGAATCAACAAAAAACGGCTGGAACAATTGAAAAATATTTAGCGGCTATTAGTGTTTTTGTTCGTTTTATAGACAAGTCTGAAATTGTTTTGGATATCAAGCGTAAAGAGAAGATTAAGGATACAAGCATTCCTGAATCTCTGGAAGAAAGTGAAGAGAAAAAACTATTACTTGAAGTTAAAGCAGATGGTAATCTTCGCAATATAGCGATTGTTTATACATTATTATATACGGGCATTCGTATATCTGAACTATGTGCTTTAAATTTTGATGATATTCAAGAGGTTGATGGAAAAAAGAAGTTATTAATAAAAGATAATGATGGTGAGATTGATCGTTTTATTCCATTAACAACAGATGTAAGTTATCATCTGGAGAATTATATTGATTCTTTAACTATTAAAAAAGATGCCATATTTGTATCAAGTGTGAATAAGCGGCTCTCTACTAGAGCTGTGCAGTATATGCTACAAAAATATGATGTTAATCCACATAAGCTTCGTCATACATTTTGCCAGAAGCTAATTAATAAAGGAATTAATCTTCATATAGTTGCAAAATTAGCAGGTCATAAAGACGTTAATGTGACAAAAAGATATGTTGGAAATACACAGCCGAATTTGGATAATGCAATTGATCAAGCTTTTTCATAGGATACACACGGATGCTTTGTCATGGATAAACCACGTTATATAACGTGGTTTATTTTTTGCAAAACTATTTTGGGGAAATTGTTGTCATAAGAAAAAGCAGATTGTTTTTCAATTAAATACCATACTAACCATTATGGATATTTATTCCCTTCATACTATGACTATTGAACTATTCGATTGTTGAAATTTGGTGCTTATGACCTTTTTATTATTGGTGCTAATATAATATGCTTAATTTAATAGAATTATAGTTTGTCGATTTTTAGAAGATTTTTTTATATAAACTAGAATTTGCTGTCAAATACATAGGTTGTTTGTCATTGGGGGGATATTGATGATTGAAGAACACACGAGATACTCTCGTCTCGCACATATTACGAAATTAATTAATACAAAACTAGAATTGCATGAAGTGTTAGGGCATGTTGTAACGGCCATATCTGAGGAAATCTTCCAGTGTGATTCAGTTGGAATATACCTCCCTCAAGAAGATGGGACATATCGGGGGTTTGTTGGTAAGCCTGAGTATATTAATGGTGCCACATTGGATATGCATGTAATTGATCCTAAGAAAGACCTCCTTGCAAATGAGGTCCTTGAAACAAAGGAAAGTATTTATATTCCTGATACGTCAAAGGATTCTAGGCCTGACCGTAGAGCGGTCGAGGCCTTTAAAATAACTTCTCTTTTAGCGCTGCCTATTAATTATGAAGATGAAGTATACGGCTGGTGTTTTTATTTAACTATGGAGTTTATATGAATCTTAAAGATACTGAGATTCAGGCAGTAGAGGCTTATGTGAATATGGCTGCTGTTGCTATAAGAAATGCGAACAACCTGACAAAAAAGGAAAATCTTATTTCAGAAAAACAGCTTCTTATTGATGTTACAAAGGAACTGTCTCTTTGTTCTACTTTAAATGAAGTATTGGATAAATGTTTTTCATATGTAGGAATAGTCTTGAAGAATAAAAATATTGGGGCTCATTTATTAGATCCTGTTGCAGAAAAGCAAATTAAGCCAGCCAGTCTTAGTAAAGGAAGCGATTGGACAGAAGAAGACTGGATGAAAACTCATAATGTTATAAACATCGACCATTCAACAGATAAACTTTTTCAAGAGGTTATAAAAACGAAAAAGGCTGTGTTAATCCCGAATGTTTACTGCGATCCACGTCCTAATCATGAGGCGTGCCGTTCATTTGGTATTAAAGGTATTCTTATGCTGCCAATTGTAACAATGGGTGAAATATTGGGATTACTTGCTATTGTAAATCTAGGACAAAAAGAACGTGTTTACACACAAGCTGAAATTCAGTTAGCACAGTCTATTGTTGAAGCGACTGCGTCTGTTTTATCACATATCATTTATATGGAGAAACAGGAACTTATCATAAAGAAGAGAACCTGTGAGTTAACAGAAAAAAATACGGAGCTTGAGGATGTTGTTGGAGAATTACAACGTTTAAGTCGTGAAAAGGAAATGATTCTAAATTCGGCAGGAGATGGAATTGTTGGTGTTAACATTGAAGGTAACATCTCTTTTTGTAATCCAGCTTCCGAAACAATATTAGGTTATAGTGAAAAGGAATTAATCGGTAAGCCGTATAAAATCTTTTTTCATAAAAGTGATCAAACTCTACATAAGCAGGGGAATAAGGGTAACGGTGTAACAACCTATACAGATGCAATATTTATTCGTAAAGATGGATCAAATTGTCCGGTTGAATATTCCTCAACGCCAATTAAAGAAGAAAAACAGCTAGTTGGTTACGTTGTAACATTTAAAGACATTACGTATCGAAAACAAATGGAAGAGAAAATAAACTATCATGCTTATTATGACAGTTTAACAAATCTTCCTAATCGACTGTTATTAAAAGATCGACTTGATCAAGGATTAGTATATGCACAGTTGCACAAAGAAAAACTAGCGGTGCTGTTTTTGGATTTAGACCGATTTAAAACCGTTAATGATATGCTTGGCCATAGCTATGGTGATTTATTATTAAGAATGGTAGCAAAAAGATTAAAAGAATGTGCTTACAATGGCTGCACGGTTTCACGTCAAGGTGGAGATGAATTTACTATTATTTTACCTGTAGCACGAAATGAATTCGCGATAAGGGAATTCGCGGAAAATATTATCTCTGCTTTTGAGGAACCTTTTGATCTTAATGGAAATGAGATTTTTGTTAAGGCGAGTATCGGCATTAGCTTGTTTCCTCAAGACGGTGAGAAAGCTGATGACTTAATTAAAAAAGCTGATACAGCCATGTACAAAGTGAAGGAACTTTCAGGAAATGATTATCAATTTTACACTTCGGCAATGGACAAGCGGACAATGGATAATGTGAAACTGGAAACGTCTTTATACCGAGCGTTGGATCTTAATGAATTTCTTGTCGTATATCAACCACAATTTGATTATAAGCATAAGAAAATTATTGGAGTGGAAGCACTTCTTAGATGGAACCACAGTTCAAAAGGAATGATTCCACCAGGACAGTTTATTCCACTTGCCGAAGAAACAGGCTTTATCGTGCAAATAGGTGAATGGGTACTTAAACAATCATGTAAACAACTTAAGGAATGGCAAGATAAAGGATTTAAACATTTCACAATATCTGTTAATGTATCGGCTCAGCAATTTAATAAAAAAGACTTTGTCACTATGGTTAAAAATATCTTAGCAGAAACACAACTTGATCCTAGCTATCTAGAGCTCGAATTAACCGAAAACTTGATTATCCAAAATACTGAGGAAACTCTATCTAAGATGTCTGAACTTAAAAAATTAGGAATTAAGATTTCAATTGATGATTTTGGAACAGGATACTCATCATTAGGATATTTAAGGAACTTTCCAATCAATACGTTAAAAATTGATCGATCTTTTATTAATGATGTTTGTCACGATTCAAAAAATGCAGCAATAACCAATACAATTATTACATTAGCGCACAATTTAAACTTACATGTTATTGCTGAAGGTGTGGAAACCAAAGATCAAATTGATTTTCTCTCATCAAGTAATTGTCACCTTGTGCAAGGTTTCTATTTTTCACCACCTATAAAAGCAGATGATTTTTTTGAAAAGTACTTAAATTAGTTTTTACTATTTAATAGTCAGGAGGATAAAATGAAGGCAATTCGAGCTGTGCTTAATTATTTACAAAATGGCGGAGTGAAATATATATTTGGAATTCCAGCAGGTTCTGTGAATGCGTTTTTTGATGAGCTGTATGATCTCCCAGAGATAACTCCTATTGTTACAAAGCATGAAGGTGCTGCTTCATATATGGCTGCTTCTTATGCAAAATATTCTCAGAGTTTAAGTGTTTGTATAGGATGTAGTGGACCAGGTGGTACAAACTTAGTTACAGGTGCAGCGAATGCAATGCGAGAGCATTTACCCGTTTTGTTTATAACAGGTGCTGTTCCTGTAAATACTTTTGGACTTAATGCTTCGCAAGAGCTAAATGCACAACCAGTATTTGAACCGGTTACGAAGTTTAGTGCCACTGTAAACCGTTCTGATGAACTTATGGACATTGTTGAAGAAGCGGTGAATATTGCCATGTCAGGTGTTCCGGGGCCAGTTCATGTTGCGATCCCAATAGATATTCAGCTTGAAATGGTTGATGAAAATATTGAAATTCCTGGATTCCCAGTCATGAAAAAGGTTGTTCCTCAACAAGAGATTGTAGAAAAAACTGCCGAAAGGTTACTACACCATCAAGATGGAATTATTTTTGTCGGACAAGGAGCAAGACAAGCTGTTGATGAAGTAATTGAATTAGCAGAGCTACTAAATATGTCTATTATTTGTTCTCCGCAAGCAAAAGGTTTAATGGAAGACAGTCATCCGCTGTTTAAAGGAGTATTTGGTTTTGCTGGTCATGAGAAGGCTTCTGAAATTGTTAACGAAAGCAAAGGGAATACTCTTCTCATTGCTGGTTCAAGCTTAGGTGAAACTGCCACAAATAATTGGAATGTTAATTTAACAAAAAATAGAGAAGTTATCCAAATTGATTTTGATTCAACTGTTTTTGATCGCAAATACCAAGTTAATATACCTATAGTAGGGGATTGTAAGTTAACATTACGTGCAATCATTGAAGAGGTGAAAAAGCATGTTAATGATCAACATGTTTATTTCAAGAAAGAAGAGTTTTTCGAACTTGAACATCATTTAAATGAGTTTAACTCTCAAAATGTGTTAGTAGCTCTACAAAGAAGTTTACCAGAGTCTACTCGATATACAATTGACATTGGTGAATTCATGTCATATGTTATTCATTACATGAAGGTAAAAGAGCCTGATACATTTGATATTAATGTCCATTTCGGTGCCATGGGTACTGGAATAGGAACAGCAATAGGAAGTAAATTAGCTGAACCCGAAAGAGATGTTGTCTGCATAACAGGTGACGGTTGTTTCTTTATGCATGGCATGGAAATATTAACAGCAAAGGAATATGAGCTACCTATCCTTTTTATTGTGATGAATAATGCACGTCTTGGGATGGTTTATCATGGACATAATTTACAATATCAACGTTCGCATTCACGCTTCGAACAAAAAGCAGTGAGTATTGCTACAGTAGCAGAATCAATGGGTATATCCAGTGCATGTGTTCAACGAATGGAAGATTTAACACCAGAACTCATTCTACAGCTACAGTCTGAAAAGGGCCCTTCTGTATTGGAAATTCAACTTGTTGATCAAAATATTCCACCAATGGGTGATCGAGTAAAATTTCTTTCATCGTTTGGAAAATAAGAAACTCTATAGGTGGTTAATAACATTCACCACAACGGTATTTGACAATAAAAAGCTGACGGTATTTCTTTCGTCAGCTTTTTTACTATTTTATTGTTCAATTTTTGGCTTTGTAATTAACTCGGCTTCAATAATGTATCGTTGTGGTGCTGGTCCGATATAGGTGAAAGGATAGCAGGTTGTAAGTGTTAACGTACTTTTTGGTTTCGGAACAATTACCGTTTTATCGTTTTTATTGACAATTCTAATTCTTTTAATTTTGTATATAAAAGATACATCTGATCGATTCACGATTAGTTTATCTCCAACGACTAAAGAATCAAGTTGACGAAAAAAGGTATCGCGATGTGCCGATAAGACTGAGTTACTTTCCTCACCAGGTAAGGGTGTAGATGATATATGACCAACACCCTTTTTAAGGATTTCCTCACTTGCTCCCTGAAATATAGGCAATGTTCTATCGAGCTTAGGAATAGTTAATATTCCTAGTTTTGTACCTTCTTCAGGAGGATCTTGATTGACAGTTTTTATTGTTTTACCTTGTTGAGGTGGAGAATAGGATGCTTTTACCTCTTGTTCATTTATCGATTGAAATCCAATTGTAATCCAATAGGTTTGATAGATAAAAACGGTGATTCCAACTAAGATTAGCCCGATAGATAGATAAGAGACAATCCTAGTAACCATTACTTAACCTGTTGAGATCTTTTTGTTAAGAAAAATCCTGTTATTCCCACACCAATAGCTAATAATCCGAGAAGCATATTCATCCATAATGAAGAAGCTGTATCCGGTAATCGGTTGTGTAGAAGGTTAGTTAGCTCTCCGGCCATATCTCCTACTTCCGCAAGTTCAATACCAGATTCAATAAAGAATTCAGAGCTTAACATATCTTCAGATAAACTCATATCTAAAAGCATGTCTCCATTTGTGTTATATAACTCTATTGTTAATGTATTACCATATAGCTCTTCCATATTCATTAGTTCTTTAAAAGTAACCTCTGTTCGCACTCCATTGTTATCATCTAAATAGAAGCGTGCATCTAATTGTAAAACATTCATCATATCTTGAAGGATTGAAACTAATTCATCCTGTTGTGCATCAGTTAAAACTGTCATATCTTCCATCATTAAAAATGGATCAAGCCTTGTTATTATGCCTTCCATTTCTTGCTCTAGCTGTTGTTCATCAAGTGCCATGAAATGATTAAATAAGGAGTCTACTTCTTCATCAGTTAAACCGATTAAAGCTAGAAATTCTTCAATCTCTGCCATTTCTCCATCATGATCTAAATAAAAACTTAAGGCAACATCAAGATCTTCAATGAAATAATAATCATCAAGAGTTTCACCAAATTCTGCTAAAACAACATCCATTTCTTGTCTGGTCATTTCATAAGAAGCTAATAATTCAGCTAGGTTTTCATCAGTAATCGGAGTACCTAACATAAAACGAAGATCTTCTGCTGTTTCAAAATCATCTAAACTTAATTCATAATACTCAAGATAATCTATTAACTCTTGTTGCGACCAGCCTAATTCGGTTAATATCTGATCAATATCTTCCTGAGGTGGTGCAGCAAATGCAGGTTGCTGTGTTAAACAAAACAATGCAACACATAAAACAATTATTTTTTTCATGAAAATTCCCTCCAAAAATAGTAGATGATGGTAGTATTAGAACAATTTCCATAACTATTCATAAATAGGGAAAAAACTACAGTTATTCACTCAATATGTATGATTTTCCACCTAGAGGCAAAAGCTATAGAAAACGCAGCATCAAATAAGGGGAACTTGTTATGAATAGTGAAAAAGATCAGGTTGTAGCTACTATTAAGGAGGAACTTAAGGGTTCTTCAGACTTGGTGATTCAGCAATTGGATGCGAAAGAGAAAAATGCGAATTTTATTATATTAGCAGTATTTGCAATAAAAAAAAGATACATGATAATATTTTAACGCCCTTTTTTGAAGTAGAAGATATGAAAAGCTACAAAGATTACTTATTATCATTATCCGGGATGAAAGAATTAAATAAAGAAGATAATCCTGTTGATTTATTAATACGTGGTTCTATGATTATCTCGATTGAAGAGATGCTGTTAACAATGGAAATTAAAGAGTTTGTAAACAAGAACATACCTGAGACAACGATTGAAACAACAATCCAAGGGCCTCAAACAGGTTTTAGTGAAGATTTGGAAACGAATATAAATATTCTTAGACATCGCTATCATCAACCAACACTGGTGATAGAAGATGAAAAAGTTGGTAAAAAAACACAACTAATTATCAATATTATCTACGATAGTAAAGAGGTTGATTTGGATGTGTTGAAGGAGTTTAAAGACAAGCTGAAAGGCATCGATAAGGATGTTGTCCAATCAGCTGGCCAACTTTCGAGATTGATAAGTGGAAAAAAAGCAATATTATTCCCGACCGTTGTTATATCAGAACGACCTGATCGAATTGCCTATAATTTATCAAAAGGTAAAGTAATTGTTTTAATGGAAGGGACTAGGTTTGCACTCATTTTGCCTTCTGTATTTTATGACTTTATGAGCTCGATGGATGATTTGTATCAAGCTAAGGGGATTTCGAAGTTTCTTCTCTTATTAAGGTACTTAGGTCTTGCCATTGCTCTTCTGCTTCCTGCAATTTATGTTGGAATTACTGCATTTAATCCTGAGTTGTTTAGGGTTCAGCTCGCTCTATCAATTGCGGGTAGTCGTGCATCTGTTCCATACCCAGCTTATATTGAAGTGTTATTCATGCTAATTATGATGGAGTTATTAACTGAGGCAAGTATTAGATTGCCAAAAGCGATAGGACCAACGGCCACAACAGTTGGAGGTCTTATTCTGGGGCAGGCAGCTACAGAGGCTGGTCTTGTAAGTAATATCATGATTATTATTGTATCAGCAGTTGCTATTTCTAATTTCGTGATCCCAATAAATGAAATGGGTTTTGCGATGAGGGTGACAAAATATTTTCTCTTAGCGATGGCAACCTTTACAGGATTAATAGGGGTTATAGTAGCTTTAATAGCTTCATTTTTTATCTAGTTAGTTTAAATAGTTTTGGTCAGCCTTATTTAGGAGTCTTTTTGAAAGAAAACATGAAAAAATGAAAAACAGGATAATAAGAAATTAATTGTGAGCATTTTTTATGCAAACTACAAAGCTAGGAAGTTGATTATGTCTAAGCGGTTTATTTATGTCATGTTGATTCTTAACATGCTAACAAATATTGTAGCGTACGTTCCAATGATATTAATTGAAAATCGAAGTAATGGCTCAGTGTTAGCGATGGTTGTATCTTTACCAATTGGGATTATTATCATCTATCTTTTTACAAAGTATATGAGTAAATTTCCATATATGGGATTACCGGAAATACTTGGTAAATATACACCTAAATGGTTTCGCTTATTTTTTCTGCTTATCCAAGGTGTATTATGGTACGTAGCAGGATTAGTTACGTTGGTTGCGTTTACGAATATTTCAAAGCAATATATTAATCCTGACATGGATGAGCTCCTGATCATGCTTACTTTTTTAATCGTTATTGTATTTGGATCAACATTACCATCAAAAAAGGTTTTATATGCAACTGAAATTATTTTATTGCTTAATCTACCGTTTATTGCTTTTATCATATTCAAGTCATATTTCAATGATGATTTAATGTGGGATTCAGTACGAATTGCTGTAACTCACTTCCAAAAAATTCCGAGTTTCGAATCAATTTCATCAGCTACATTTGTTTACACGGGTTACACAAATCTAGTTATCTTTAATCGATTATATAAAGATGTTAGAGTGAAATATTTATGGCTATTGCTTTACTAGGATTTTTCACTTTAATCACTACTTTTATCATTCCTATTGGTCTGAATGGATTTGATGGAGCAGAATCTTTCACTTTTCCTTGGATTGCTACCACCGAGGCAATAAGAATAGAATTAGGCTTTATTGAACGAATTAGTTTTCTTTTCCTTGGTTTATATATCAATGTTTCATTAGCTAGTGTAATACTGCATTGGCATGTAGGGTTAGAGCAGTTAAAGGCTGTTTTGCCATCTATTAAGTTTAAAAAAATTGATATAAAGCCTTTTGTGCTTATTGGGGTTTTTATTGTATTAGCTTTGGTTGTTCAGCTTTTTTTTGAGGAAAAAACAGTCGGAGAAATTGCAAAAGTTTGGATGATGCTATTGTTGCCTGCCCAGATTGCGGGACTGATCCTTTTGAAACTATTATCCAAAAGAAAGGAAAAGCTCTCAAAATGAAAACCAAAATTTTAATGGTTGTTGCTGCACTCCTATTCTTAGGTGGATGTGGATATAAAGATATTGACCGCCGTTTTTTTGTTGTTTCGATAGGAGTGGACAAATCTGACGATAAAGAAAATATGTATGATATTACCTTAAAGCTAGCGGTCCCATCTAGTGAAACAAAAACAGCAAGTACCGAATCACGAATGATGACAGAGTCTGCTGAAACGATTTCTGAAGCAGTTAGAATTATAAAATCAAAAGTAGAAAAAGAATTAGATTTTAGTCATACAAAAATAATTATATTTGGTGAAAATGTAGTTGAAGATGACTTAACCAATATATTAGATTGGTTCTATCGTAGGCGAGATATTCAAGCAATTTCCTGGACAGCAGTAGGTAGCCTACGGCTCTTTCAGTCCTTCAAGCTAAACCTTCTGGTGAACGAACACCCTCTAATTCACTATTTATAAGCTTTGGAAATGTTGGGACAGAAACTCCTTATGTTACGTCTGTTTATAAATTTGACTTTAGGAGAAAACAAGCAGAAAGAGGGATTGATCCCTTTTTACCAATTATAAAAACGGAGGAAGAAGCTTTCTCTATTAATAAAACAAGCGTTATTTCAAATATGAAACAAGCCTTAGTTTTGTCTGAAGAAGAAACAAAATATTTTAACATGTTAAGAAATAGGCTTCGAAGTTCGATATTAAGGTAGAAAAAGAGGGGAAACCCTATTTTCTTTTTTCAACAGATAAAATTAGGGCAAGCTTTGATTTAAAAAGTGAAAAAAGTAATCGACCGGTTATATCTTTTGATGTTCAACTAAGTGGTATCGTTGAAGAGGCTTTTGAAACATTAGATGAAGCTAAGGCTAATGAGTATGAAAAAGCGGTTAAAATGGAGGTTGAAGAACAAATTAACAGCCTGCTAAAAAAGCTTCAAAAGGAAGAAGTAGATCCACTTGGTTTTGGATTAAGGTACCGTGCAACAGAAACAGGTAAAGAATCTAATAAAATTGAGAAATGGGATGAAATGTATCCTGATGTTCAATTTAAAGTGAATATAACAGTGGATATGAACAATGTAGGCATTATACATGATCAGGAAGGTCATCCCGAATAAATATAGAGACAACTTTCCATCAGCTATGAACTTTCATATGAAAAAGTAAGTAGCTTGACGGAGGGAATTTTTATGATTTTAATTGGAGCAGATAAGCCACATCATGCTCACCGATTTTCAGCTATCACAACAACATATGGAGAACACTTTCACATAATTGACGGATTTACAAGGGAAGTAAATGGCAATAGTTTTGATCGCCACCGCCATTTATATAGAGGAATTACTTCTTTTAAAAATAAACATTATCATCGATTTTATGGTGAAACAGGCCCTGCTATACCGTTACCGGGTGGAGGTCATTATCACTTATTTGAAGATCGAACTTATTATAATTATGACGAGCCGATCGATATAGAATATGGTGGCGTGCTGTATGGTGAAGGAGAACGTCCAAAACACGATCACCGATTTCAGGGAAAAACTTATGGGATTGTAGGGGAAGATCCGCTTGCGAGAATGTCATGTACGGGAATTACGACAAATTTAATTAACCATAAAGGCACCATGAAATAAGAGGCGGGGTTTCCCCACCTCTTTATTTTTATCTATAAATCTTTGAACCACCGTCAATAAATTCTTTTGACTTTTCTTTCATTCCTTCAGTTAATAACTCATGCATAGGTTTACTTGAGTCATTACCCAATTCTCTAATGTCATGTGATATTCTCATAGAGCAAAATTTCGGTCCGCACATTGAACAAAAGTGAGCTGTTTTTGCTCCTTCAGCAGGTAATGTTTCATCATGGTATTCTCTTGCTCTTTCTGGATCTAAGGAAAGATTAAACTGATCATGCCACCTAAATTCGAAGCGTGCCTTTGAAAGAGCATCATCTCTGTTTTGTGCCCCAGGATGACCTTTTGCTAAATCTGCAGCATGTGCTGCAATTTTGTAGGCAATTACACCTTCTCGAACATCTTCTTTATTTGGTAAACCTAAATGCTCCTTTGGTGTTACATAGCAAAGCATGGCTGTTCCGAACCAACCAATCATCGCAGCACCTATAGCAGAAGTGATGTGATCATAGCCTGGAGCAATATCAGTAGTTAACGGACCTAAGGTGTAAAATGGAGCTTCTTTACAAATCTCCTGCTGCTTTTCAACATTCTCTTTTATAAGATGCATTGGAACATGGCCTGGGCCTTCAATCATCACTTGAACATCGTAATTCCATGCGATCTTTGTTAATTCACCAAGAGTCTCCAGCTCAGCAAATTGAGCTTCATCATTTGCATCGGCGATCGAGCCTGGTCTTAACCCATCACCTAAAGAAATGGAAATATCATATTTTGAGAGAATTTCGCAAATATCTTGGAAGTGAGTATATAAGAAATTTTCTTTGTGATGAGCTAAACACCATTGCGCTAAAATGGAGCCGCCTCTAGAAACAATTCCAGTGGTTCGTTTAGCTGTTAAAGGAATATATCTAAGCAGAACTCCAGCATGTATAGTAAAATAATCTACCCCTTGTTCTGCTTGTTCAATAAGCGTGTCACGATAAACTTCCCATGTTAAATCCTCAGCAATTCCATTCACTTTTTCCAATGCCTGATAAATAGGGACAGTACCAACGGGAACAGGAGAATTTCGGATAATCCATTCACGGGTTGTATGAATGTTTTTCCCTGTTGAAAGGTCCATTATCGTGTCTGCTCCCCACCTAGTTGCCCATGTCATTTTTTCAACTTCTTCTTCGATAGAAGAGGAAACAGCAGAATTTCCGATATTAGCATTAATTTTAACGTGAAAATTTTTCCCTATAATCATTGGTTCTGTTTCGGGATGATTAATATTAGCTGGAATAATAGCACGGCCAGATGCAACTTCTTCACGTACATATTCGGGGTCCATTTGCTCTCGAATAGCAATATACTCCATTTCGGGTGTGATAATCCCATTTCTAGCATAATACAGCTGTGTTACGCGGTTACCGTCTTTTGCCACCAACGGGTGAATTTGATTAGAGGGAAAAACCTCTAAGTTTGAATGTTTACTAGAAGCTTTATATCCATTATCCTCGGGCTTAATTTCTCGTCCTTCGTATCGTTTAACATCATTACGATCAAGGATCCATTTTTCTCTCGCTCTTGGTAATCCTTTTCTAATATCAATTTCAGCCGTTATATCAGTGTATGGTCCACTCGTATCATAAACTCGAACAGGTGGATTAACTTCTTCACCATATGTATTCTTCGTTACACTCTGAGTAATCTCTCTAACAGGAACTTGAATGTCAGGATTACTTCCTTGTACATAAACTTTTTTACTTCCGGGAAATGGCTGTTTAATTGTAATCTTCATACTTTCTCCTCCTTGAAAATGAAAATGAAAGTGATCGATTGAAACATCAGCGGAAGGCAAAAATAAAAACGGGTTCTGAAATTCAGAACCCGTTCGATAGGTGTAGGTAGAAATGTAAAAAGATGCGCGCTTATCCCTTTACAATTGTCGCTACTTCCCTACGCTGGTATCATCCAGATCAGGTTCAAAGGGTCAAAGAACTTCAAACGCGTTCCTCTCTCAGTCCAAGCTAATGGACTCCCCTAGTAGAAATTGGTAATTTATTTAAAATCAGTTATAATCATAACATAATTATCCATATAGTCAACAGAATATTTTGAAGAATAGGAGGAGGTGAAGTACCTTTACCTTTTCATCAATTGTCGACGCAGCTTCTTCATACGAACATGCCATTCTTCAGACAGTTCACTAAGAGATAGAATCTTTTCAACTTGAGATAGATCATCTTTATGATGGAAAAATGTATCGTGAATGGCTGCAACTGAAATCTCTGCAGGATGTTTTTTTAACAGTTTAATACTCGAATTTGAAGAGATTTTTCCTTCCTCTAAAACACGAAAGAAATAACCGGTATAACCATGTTCAACGATCTTATTTAATAATGTGTTGATATTTGTATACTTGTTGATCGTTGAACAAGGAAATCGTCCTTGTGAAACTTGAACTACAACTTCACCAATTTGATAAATATCACCTATACATACAGCTGTTTCTTTCATACCTGAAACAGTTAGGTTTTCTCCAAAAGCAGCTTTTGGTAATGTTTGTTTGTAAAGGTTCTCCCAAAATTCATAATGTTCGTAGGGATAAACACAAATGACACGTTCAAGCCCTCCGTGGTACTCGTGGTTAGCTACATCATCGTCTACAATATTGCTTGCTTTAACCTCTAGTTTTTCAACTTGATTTTTACATATCCCTGAACGAAATTCTTTTCCTTTATGTTCAAGTGTAGATGGTTTTCCTTTACTAAGCCAAATAATTTTTTGATTCAATAGTATCACTTCCTCATGTATTTATCTTTGTGTCAACAATAGAAAAAAATACACCATAACCTTATTAAATGGTGTATTTTCAAGAAAGCTAAATTTATTTTTTCTTATTTATAGGTGAAGGTTTATTTTTATTCATTTCAATATTTAAAATTTCATCTAAGTTTTGACTAGCAACTAATGTTCGTTGTGCACTAATTCCATCTTCCTTAGCGATTGAAAACATTCTTTTTCGGTATTCTTCTATTACTGCATCTAGTGATTTCACACTGAACACCTCGCAATTTACATATATAGATATATAGCTGGTAAAAAGTCCTATTAAATCTATTATCGGTTATTTTTGCCAATTGTAAATAGGGAATATGCTTTTTATGTGTAATTTTTTGAAAATATTGAAAAAAGAGGGGTTAACGAAAGTTGAATGAGAGGGTAAGGGGATATATCATCCGGTTTGTTTTTTGAGGGAAGCTAAAATTTATCGCTGCAGCAAGAGATGATGTGCTGTCTGCAGCGATAATGATTAATTTCTGCCACGTCCAAACCTGAATTGTGCATTCAACTGACCTTGTAGCATTTTTTTTCTAACATCAGCTTCACTTTCTCGTTGTCTTTCTTTTAATCTCATTTCTTTTAAGATTTCAGTTGTTTGTACACCGTCCTCTCGTTTATCTGCAATGTCCATTAGTGTCTCAATATCAGAGAACGAATATTTTCTAGTACCTCGTTCATTCCGGTATGGAGCAATTAGTTTTCTTTCTTCGTAATATCGAATTTGTCTCAACGTTAATCCAGTCAACTCACTGACAGTCCCAATTGAGATTACCTTTTTATCCTTGTATGAGCGGTCTTGGTGATTCATTACTCCACCCCTTAAAACATTCTTTTTACAAGTATATCCTGTTATGTAAGGAATGGCTTTTGTTTTGTTAGAAAATCTAACATAAAAATATGGAATTTTAAAATGGGTGTCAGGAATACTCACAGTGAAAATGAATCTTCTTTTAGATGAGGATATAATGGGGAAAAACGCAAGGGATTTATAACATCGTTAGAACATACTGAGCATTCAGTTGTTTCATCAGAAATTGACTATTCAACCTATAAATTCTTTATAGGAATCGTGAGGAAACCCCTTATTGAGTTGCACGAAGATTTGTTGGGAAAGTAAGCTTAAAAAGGTGAGTGGAAATATTGAAGTTACCTCTTCATACTGATCTGTTTCAGAATTGTAAATTGTTAGTATTTCAATTTTCTCGTTTTTTAAGATTGCCATGTATAATTGATGAGCTTTCGGCTCATCTTGGTTAAGGTAGAAAACCGTTGTTCTCAAATGATCTGCCTTTTTTGCTATAACCTTTATCTTCACAAGTTTCAACTCCTTAAAGTGTTGAAACTATTGTCGACAATTTTTAAAGAATTTAATCAAATTATTACAATCTTAATAACTCGAAAGAAAATCTTAACACTATATTAATCGTCACATAATATTTTTGAGGTAAAGTAAGAAAGGTAAAATTATTAAATATGGAGATGAGTGCTATGAGCAAAATGTTACAAACTGCACTTGAGGAACAAAGAAATTATTACTCTCAAAAACTACTTGCAATTGGTGTTTATAATGGTCAGGTTATGAATAAGATGACGCTAACCGAACTTAAAAATGAATATAATTATTTCTATCATAATGTTCCGAATGTAAAGAAAAAAGGGAATTCTGCGGGATGATAGAGGATGAGAGCTCCACTTAATAGATAAAGAGCTCTCTATACATTTATATGCTTATTCTTGTATGGATTTAATAAAAAATTCATTAAATGGGTCGTGTAATATGGTCTTAAGTGCTTGGAATTCTTTTTTTACTGAATCAAGATTCTCTATGGAGGAGTGGATATAGAGATCAAGAATTTCTGAACGGAAATCATGTTGATCATTTTTTTTACAGTGAATTAATCTCTCAATTTCAGTTAATACAACATGATCATTTGAACATTCCTCAAAGATCCATTTCTCCCCTATTTCTGGAAACTCACGATGATTAACAATCCACATACAGCATGCAATGGGTTTTATTACATTTAAATACAGTTTTGTTTTTGATTTATTCGTTTCAAATAAAGAATGATGATTTCGTTTTGCCATGCTTAAATAGTGATGCAGGACGGAAACTGGGGAAAAAGAAAGTTTTGATAGTTTTCTTATTTCTTTTCTAAAAGAAGGGTGACTATGATAGATGATAGGAGAATGAATCCACTCTAGTAATGTTGGATTAGATTTCAAAAGTAGTTGCAGAGCTTTTTTTATATCCCACCCAACATATTCCTCGTTATCTTTTGTAGAATACTCTAAGGTATTCTTTCCTTCTATAAGCTGTAAGTACCATTTCATTTCTCGTTTATAAATAAATCGAACATCATAATCACTAAAAGATGTGTTCATATTCCATGCTCTGCTTCCAGATTCGCAGGCATATAGAATGTTAATATTTTGCTCTTTTTCTATTTTCTCTAATGTTTCTAGTATTTTTTTATTCATAAGTCACCTCAAGATACATCTTTTCTTCTTTTTCTCCTTTAATACCTTCAAATATTCAATGATTAATAGTAAAATAAAAAAGAATCTAAAAATTGAATAGTTTATCTATGGTTAATTTTGAACAAGAGGGCGATGGAATGAGATCATTTACTGAAGAAGAATTACAGAATGCATTAGATTTATTTCGTGTATTTGCAAGAGCTTTTAAAAGTATTTCCGAGCATTCTATCCGAGATAGTAAAGAGCACGGGTTTAATCCAACAGAATTTGCTGTTTTGGAATTATTGTTTACAAAGGGGCCGCAAAAATTACAGCAAATTGGTTCAAGATTGTTACTTGTTAGTGGAAATGTTACGTATGTAATAGATAAGCTTGAAAAAAACGAGTTTATCTATCGAGAACAGGATCCTAAGGATAAGCGTTCTATTTACGCTAAACTAACTGACAAAGGGCAAAACTATCTAGAAGAAATCTATCCTATACATGCTATACGGATTGCGCGTGCATTTTCAGGTCTTTCGGATGAAGAGCAGGAACAATTGAAAGCGTTATTAAAAAAAGCTGGAGTTCATAGTCAACACTTGCTATTTAGATAGACAAAATGTTAATTAGTTTTGTAAACGTTTTCTAAGGAGTGCCTCATAAAGGTCACTCCTTTTTATTTCTTAAAAGCAAATTAGTTAAATCACTAAGCTGTATATTTGCCCTTGTAAAGATAGTCACGTATCCTAATAATTAAATGTTACGAAAAGAATGGATGACTCAAAACATGTTAAAACTTGAAATAGCAATTGTAAGAATTTATATTGAGTTAGATATTACCTAATAAATCTTACTTTTAAAGAGAGGGGTAAAGAATGAAAATAAGTTCTTTTTCAATAAGAAGACCTGTGTTCACTATCGTGACAATGATCCTTGTTTTAATACTTGGTGCTGTTTCTGTTATAAATATTCCATTAAAGTTGATACCTGAAATCAATCCTCCAATTGGTGTAGTCGTGACCAATTATCAAGGTGCTGGTCCTAATGAGGTGGTTGAAAAGGTATCAAAACCATTAGAAGAAGCACTTTCAACAGTTCAAGGAGTGGACACAATCACTTCCACCTCACAGGAGAATGCAAGTTTAGTTATTATGCAATTTTCTTGGACAACACATATTGATGATGTTCAGGATGAAATTAGGACGAAAATGGAGGACGCACCACTTCCTGATGATGCTGGTGATCCACGTTTCTTAAAGTTCGATCCATCACAGTTTCCAATTATTCAACTTTCGTTAACATCAAGTGAAAACGCTGATCAGCTACAAGAGCTTGCACAACAATTAGAGCAGGAATTAACCAAAACAGAAGGTGTAGCAAGTGTAAACCTCTCAGGTGTAACTACAGATGAGGTTAGTGTTGTCATTAATCAAGAAAAGTTAGAAGAATATGCAGTTAGTCAATCAGAAATTGTGGATGTTATTAGAGCTAACTCAGTAACAACACCTGGCGATCCCGTTGTCACAGAAGGCAAACAGCTAACAACCAGGGTTATTAGCAGTATTGATTCTGTTGATGTATTAAAAGGTCTTGTTGTAAAAAAGAACCCAGCAAATGGAGATAATATAACAATAAATGATGTGGCAGCTGTTGCTATTACACCACAAAAATCAAATACCATTACCCGTGCAAATCAAGAAGCTTCTTTATTAGTAAGTGTACTGCAACAATCGGATGCCAATACTGCTGCTGTTTCAGATGCCTTTCAAGAAAAACTAGATGAAATGCTATCAGAGGAAGAGTATGAATCTATTGAAGCGGATATTATTTTTGACCAAGGAGATTATGTTGATCAGGCTATCGGTAACATGGTCAATACTCTACTAATCGGTGGACTTCTTGCCATGCTGATTTTATTTATTTTCCTTAAAAGTGTAAAAAGTCCTTTAATCATTGGGATAGCCATTCCATATTCCGTTATTGTGACCTTTGTGTTAATGTATTTTTCAAAATTCACCCTAAATATCATGACCTTAGGTGGTTTAGCACTAGGAATTGGTATGCTTGTTGATAATGCCATTGTTGTAATAGAAAATATCTATCGACACTTATCAATGGGGAAGAACCCAAAAGAAGCAGCTTATCAAGGGGCAAAAGAGATGGGACCTGCCATCATTGCATCTACGCTAACAACGGTTGCTGTGTTTTTACCTGTTGTCTTTATAACGGGAATCATTGGAGATCTTTTTACAGAATTTGCGTTAACCATTGCCTTTAGCTTATTTGCTTCATTATTTGTTGCGTTAACAATTGTTCCAATGCTCGCCAGTCAATTATTAAAAAAGCCGCGTGAAAACATAGAGAAGGTTCGTAGAGAGTCTTCATTTATGCACTCATTAGATGGAACAATAAGATGGGCACTCCGAAATCGTGCACTAGTTTTGATTTTAACGTTAATGGTTTTTGCTGGAAGTTTATATGGATTCACAAGGGTAGGAGCTGTCTTTCTTCCAAATACTGATGAAGGTTTTTTTACAATTGATGTTGAACTCGAAAACGGTACTGCTTTATCGGCAACAAGTGAAGTTGTTGACTCGATAGAAAATGAGCTAGAAGAAGAGGAAAATGTTGAATTATTTGTAAGTTTAATTGGTTCTACACAGGAAGAATCCTTTAGAGGATCTGGAAGTACTAACATAGCCGAAATCTATGTGAAATTAAAAGAATTACAAAATAGGGATGTATCTACATTTGATTTTATTGATGATGTAAAGAAGTCAATTGAGCAGGCGGCGAAGCAGGTAAATAATACAGCTGAGCTTTCTTTTAACACCCAATCATCAACAGGTTCAACACCTAATACTTTGAGTTTTCATGTTAAAGATACAAATGAGACTCGTTTAAAAGAATCTATTGCTAAAATAGATGAAGCGTTACTCGATATTGAAGAAGTAGCTGAGTTAAGCAATGATCTAACTGAAACTGTTGAAGAAATACAGATTAAGGTGAATCGTGAAGAAGCGCTTGAAAATGGATTAACTCCTGCTCAGATTGGTATGGTTGTGAATGATGTAACAAGAGGAACAGACGCCATTCAAATGACGAATCAAGAAAACAACGAGATTTATACAGTGAATGTGCGATATGAAGATTCTGTTCGTGAAAATATTGATGCATTAAAACAATTGCTTATTAAAAAGCCAGATAATAGCTTTGTAAATTTAGGTGATGTGACAACCATTGAAGTTGGAGAAGGCCCGGTTTCTATTCAAAGAATCGATAAACAACTAGCTGTACAATATTCATTACGGTACGAGAATACGACAAATTTAGGTGATATTTCTAAAGTTGTTGATGAAGAAATAGAAGAGCTTGATCTGCCGGAAGAAACGGAAATTGAATTTGGCGGTGATCGAGAACTTCTAGAATCTTCAATGGACGATATGATATTGGCTTTTGTTCTTGCGATCGTTTTTATCTACATTGTCATGGCGGCACAATTTGAATCTTTCAAATATCCATTTGTTATTATGTTTACCGTCCCATTAATGTTGATTGGAGTTGCAATTGCGTTAGTGGCTTCAAACTCTCCAATTAGTTTAACAGTTGTTATTGGTCTTATTGTATTAGCTGGTATTGTGGTTAACAATGCAATTGTCATTGTTGATTACATTAATCAGAAAAAAGCAGAAGGATTTAAAACTTATGATGCACTTGTGGAATCTGTAAAAGTAAGAATACGCCCTATTTTAATGACTGCACTCACGACCATTCTTGGACTTGTCCCACTAGCTCTTGGTCTAGGTGAAGGAACCGAAATTAACAGACCGATGGGAATAACAGTAATAGGTGGACTTATCTCAAGTACTTTCCTAACATTGTTTATTATTCCTATTGTGTATAGTTTATTTGATAGGGAAACTAGAAGAATGAATAAAAAATATGTAACTCCAGACGGTCAGTTGATTCCAGCTTATTTACTTGAAGATAAACTAATTCATGAAGATAGACAGGAAGAAATCGAAAGCTCACAAGATAATAAAGAGCAACTTCCCGCGCCACCAAACCCATCTAAATTTGAAAAAGAAGATATGGTGAATATGCTCGAACAAATCATTGATATTGTGAAAGATAAAAAATAGAGGACAAATGGGGCGTAGATCCCATTTGTCTTTTTTTTGTATCTCAACCGATTTGATCGATTAATGAGCGTAACATATCATCTTGTGGAGATTCTCCATATTTTTCAAACGGACAGCCTGAGTTTTTCACTCTGTTTAATACATGTTCTATTGTAAATTGTTCAACAGAAAGTTGTGGAGTAATTTCCTCCCAATATAGAGGGGCAGCGATATATGCACCTTCTTTTTTACCTCGAAGAGAATATGGAGCAATAATTGTTTTACCCTCGGCGTGTTGAATATAATCCACATACAACCGGTTTCCACGATTTTTCTTCATCCGTTCAATAGTAAAATCATCAGGAAAACTTGTTACCAAAAATTCAGCAATAAAACCTGTGAACTTTCTTGTTTCTTCATAAGTTAGAGAATTTTTGGAAATAGGTATATGGATTTGTAATCCTTTATTACCTGATAATTTTGGAAAGGTTGTTAACTGAAATTTGTCAAAAATCTTTTTCATTTCTAATGAAGCTTTAATAGCTAAGTGAAAGTATTCTTTAGAAGGAGGATCTAGATCAAATACGATTTCAGTTGGGTTACTAGTATCGATTGTTTGAAATGGTATATGATATTCAAATGCTAATTGATTCCCCAACCAAATTAATGTTGATAAATTATTACAAACAATATAATCAATATCCTCATGTTTTTTTGTTTGTATAAAGTCAGGTGCATAGTCAGGGCAATTTTTTTGATAAAAGGCTTCACCGAACATTCCATGTGGAAAACGGATGACAGTTAACAGTCGATTTTGTAAGAATGGCAGCATATATTGAGAAATTTGATATAAATAACTTAAAAATGTCTCCTTTTTTAAGTCAACCGTTTCCCATAAAGGTTTGTCTGGATGTGTGATTGAAATTTCTTGATGAATAGGTGCAGTTTTAAGTAAAAGCATGTCCCATGTACAATCTTCCACATGATAATCAAATCGAAATGTAAAAAAAGACGGTTCTCTTAGCTGATCTTTATATAGGGATAAAAACTGTAATTCAACCACAATTGCTGGTTTAATCTCAATAAAATTAGCTGTTTCCGAATGTTTGTTTTCTCGGATAATTTGCAGAAGTGCATGGCGTTCTTGACTGGAAATTCCATGAGAAAACACTCCTACTTGTATAATGTTATTTTTTGAATAAACCCCAACATGAAAGTAACCATTTTCTTTATCATAACCAGTAATAAAAAAACAGGCTCTTTTATAATTCTTAATTTTTAGCCACTGCTTCGTCCGAACGCCTGCTTCCCATTTCCCTTTTTGCTGCTTCGCAATAACGCCTTCTCCATCTTCTAACTTCATCTCTTTCCAAAGGGTTGAATAATCGGTTGTACAGGGAACATACTGTAAAAGATTAGAAGTTTTAGTATCAACAGTAGTACCGAGCTTTAACGCCTTAAAAAGATTTTTCAACTCAGACTTTCTTTCTTTGAAAGTATTTGATTGTAATGAATTACCTTTTAATTTAAGTAAATCAAAGGCTAGAAATCGACAAGGATGTTTCTCTGCTTCATGAAGTATTTTTTCCTTGTTTTTTAACCTGCCTCTAATTTGAAGCAATTCAAAGTTTGAAAAATGGGGAGTTTCAAGATAAACGAGTTCTCCATCCAATGTAATTGGTAAAAATGGCTCGAAAGCTTTATGTATTTTTTTAACTTCATTTATAATTTCTGGAAAGTTGTCATTTAGTGATTTTTCATTTCTACTCATTAACTCAATGGAGGTGTTTGTAATAGTTAATATCGAGCGAAATCCATCATATTTCGTTTCGTAAATCCAATCTGAACCAGTTGGAATATCTGCGTGTAATGTAGGAAGCATTGGTTTCATGATTTTCCCCCTAAAAGTTGATAATCGTAAGTATCTAATTCTTAATATGGACAGATCTAGCATGAAACATGAAAGGAGAGAGGTATTTTTGAACAAAGCTGTATTTTTGGATCGAGATGGTGTAATTAATGAGGTGTTAACCAAACGGGTAAAGTTTGTTAATAAACCAGAGCAAATGTATTTGCTTGAAGGTGTTGGTGAAGGGATAAAAATGTTAAACGATGCAAACTTTTTAGTCTTTGTTGTAACAAACCAAGGTGGAGTTGGATTGGGGTATATGAAGGAAGAGATGTTAAAAAAGGTACATGAAAAAATGAAGAAAGATATTAATGAGTACGGTGGGAAAATTGATGATATTATTTATTGCCCTCATAAACCACATGCCGGCTGTGCTTGTCGCAAGCCGGAACCTGAGATGCTCCATACACTTGCGAACAAGCATCAAGTTTCTTTAAAAGAAAGTTACATGATTGGTGATCGTGATGTTGATATTATGGCAGGGAAGCAAGCCGGAGCAAAGACAATTTTAATTGGAGATGAAGAAGGGTTAGCGGATAAACATTTTCCCTCTTTGTATGAAGCCGCAGAATGGATTATTGCTCACTAAAAAGCGATCGGAAGTGTTCCGGTTGCTTTTTATTATTCAGAATATTATTGCAACCTTTTTTACTACATGGTATTCTATTAACGTGAAAACGCTTGCAACAAAAGAGATTTCGGGAATTTGGAAATCTTTATTATTTTAACTTTTTGTGCAAACGTTTCCGCAATTAACGACAAAAATTAGGGGAGGTAAAGAAATTTGAACGTAAAAGAAAGAAGGTCATTAACGTATTTAGTTGTTTTAATTATGTTTTTACAGCTGTTTTCAGGTCTTTTTCCTTATGCAAACGCTAGCGCACAGGTCATTAGTCCTGTCATTGAAGAAGATGGCAGTGTAACATTTCATTACAATCAGACAGACGAATCATCGGTATTTGTCATCGGCAGTTTCAATGGATGGGATTTATCAACTGCAGTTGAAATGACGTTAGAAAATGGGGTCTTTTCTGCTACTATTTCAGATCTGGAGCCAGGAGATTATGAGTATAAGTTTCTTATTAATAATCGTACATGGGATGAAAGCAGCACCGATCCGCTTAATCCAAATACAGCTGACGGAAATTCTACCTTTACGATAGAATCAACAGAGCCTGTGAACGTTCAATCAGCTCTAATGGACTCATTTAGTGAGATTCTTGTTACAACAAATAAGAATTTTGGTGAGAAGGAATTTGTTTTAACAGATGTTGCTGAAAATAAGGTTATAGAAACAACTGTAACAAAAGTGGATGATAAGAAAGTCAAATTGATTCTTACTGATGAATCAAGTGTAGATGTAAGAAAAGTGTATAAAGTATCATTAGGTGGTTCTGAGGGTACAAAGGTAGTAATGCGTAACATATTAAATGATGACAGCTTTTTTTATGCCGGAAATGATTTAGGATATACGTATTCTTCTAGTAAAACAACTTTTAAACTTTGGGCACCAACTGCAACAAAAGTAAGTCTAGCAATCTATGAAGAAGCAGGTACCTATGAAGGTCCTTTTGTTTCTGACCATACAGGCGGTACAGAAAAGCTCATGACGAGAGCGGACAATGGTGTTTGGTCATTAACAGTTGATGAAGACTTGAAAAATAAATACTATATGTACAAACTCGATTTCGCTGATGGAACTTCTCATTATGCTGTTGATCCATACGCACGCTCTACTTCTGCTAATGGACAAAGAGCTGCGATTGTAGACTTAGACAGTACTGATCCAACGGGATTTGACCCTGCAGATAAACCTGCAGTAGTTTCTCCAGCTGATGCCATTATCTATGAACTCCATGTAAGAGATTTCTCAATCGATGAGCAATCAGGTATGGAGAATAAAGGGAAATACTTAGCTTTTACCGAGACAGGTACAACAGGTACTAACGGTGTAAAAACAGGTGTGGATTCTTTAAGAGAATTAGGTGTTAACTATGTTCACTTATTGCCAACGTATGACTTTGGATCAGTGAATGAATTAACGGTCAACGACCCAAATTCTTCGGATGTTAAGTTTAACTGGGGCTTATGATCCAATTCACTTTAATGTACCAGAAGGCTCGTATTCTAGTGATCCTATGGACCCGACTAGTAGAATTAAAGAATACAAGAGAATGGTTCAATCTTTACATGATAATGGAATACGTGTTATAGCAGATGTTGTTTATAATCACACTTATATGAATGAATCAACACAGCTTGAAGGAAGCTCACCCTTTGATCTTATTGTGCCTGGTTATTATTATCGTACAGATGATGCTGGACATATTACAAATGGATCTGGTACAGGTAATGAAGTGGCCTCTGAACGACCAATGGTCCGTAAGTATATCAAGGATTCTGTGCAATATTGGGCGACTGAATTTGGAATTGATGGATTCCGATTTGATTTAATGGGTCTCATCGATCAAAAAACAATGCAGGAATTAACGAAAGAACTACAAAATAAAGTAGATCCTAATGTGTTAATTTATGGAGAGCCATGGACAGGTGGTTCAACTAGTCTTCCATCTTCTATGCAGCACGTTAAAGGCTCTCAAAAAGATCAAGGATATGCTGTTTTTAATGATAATATTCGCGGAGCTATTAAAGGTGATAGTGATGCAGCTGGAACTGGCTTTGCAACAGGTGCTTCTGGAAAAGAGGGAGACATTGTTGAAGGTGTAAAAGGAGCAATTGATCAGTTTACAAACAAACCACAGGAGAGCATCACATATGTAACTGCACATGATAATTTGAACCTATGGGATAAATTAATGAGAGTGGCTGGTACTGATACGGATCATGAATCAGATCAATATGATCCTCATGCAGTTATTACAGAGGAAGATGCTTTAAAGAATGAATGGGTAAAACGTAGTCTTTTAGCAAATGGAATTGTATTAACTTCTCAAGGCATTCCATTTCTTCATGCTGGTGAAGAGATGCTTAGAAGTAAATATGGTGTTCATAATAGCTATAAAAGTTCCCGACAGTATTAATAAGATACGTTGGGAATTAAAGAACGACTATCAATCTGTTTTTACTTACTACAAAGGATTAATTGAACTACGTAAAAAACATGCTGCTTTTAAAATGGATTCGAAGGAAGAAGTACAATCACATTTACAAGTATTAAAACAGAATGAAAATGTTGTGGCATATCAACTAAAAGATCACGCGAATAATGATACATGGAAAAATATCGTTGTCATTTATAATGCGAATAAAACGGCAAAAGAGGTAGCATTACCTGTAAACGGACATTGGAATATTGTGGTTGATCATACATCAGCTGGTACTGAAACAATTCGTACAGTTAATTCAGACAAAGTAACTGTTGAAGGTCTTTCCATGATGGTTCTTTATGATCAATCAGAAGCAGAATACACACCTGTGCCGACAAATATTGAAGTAAACCCTGATATATTTGCAATTAATCCTGGTGAAACAAAAGGTGTTAGTGCATATGTGAAGGACCAAAACGGTCGAGTTATGTTAGGAGAAGATTTAACATGGACTTCATCAAATGAAGCAGTTGCGACTGTAAATAACGGTCGAGTTGTTGGTGTAACAGAAGGAACTGCCATTATTACCGTAAAAGCAGGAGAGATTCAAGCGAAAATTGAAGTAACGGTGGAAACACTTGTACCGGATACAATTTCAATTGTCGGAAATGACTCAGTATTTGAAACATATTCAACACAACTATCAGCTCATGTGAAGGACCAATTTAATCAAGATTTATTAGATTCAAAAGTAACATGGTCATCCTCTGACAAAACGATTGCAACTGTTGACAATAGCGGAAAGGTGACAGGAATCAAACCAGGTAATGTTGTTATTACAGTTACTTCAGGAGATGCACAAGCAACTTTTGATATAAAGGTTAAGGAAAATGTTAAACGTTATGTGCGTATTAAGTATGTGAGACCTGACGGTGACTTCACTGGTGATTTTGGTGCTTGGAATCTGTGGGTATGGAATACAGGTGTAAAAAACGACCAAATTGATTTTGAAACAATTGAAGGTGATACAGCTATAGCAAATGTTGAAATTGCACCTGAAACCGAGTCAATTGGCTTCTTAGTAAGAAAAGGAACAGATTGGAACACAGCTAAGGTTTCACCTGATAGTGATGACCACAACGTGATAATTAATCGTGATGATATTATAACAAAGGTAACTGTTGTGACAGGTGTTGCAGGTCAAACAGTTGTACCAACTGTGAAAGGTCCTGATTTACAAGATGGAAATGTTACGTTCTATTATAGAGATGAAGAACTTTTCCAAAATGATGAAATGCATACGATTGATGATGTGAAGGTAAAAGTTAATGGTCAAGAATATCAAATGGAATATAGTGAACAAAATGAGTATTTTACTTATAAATTAGAGAATTTAGAGGAAGGTTCACATGAATATTCCTTTTTAGTGACAACAGACGGCGAAACTAAAGAAGTAACCGACCCAAAGAATACGAAAAATGGCAAATCAATTATTACTTATACTCGTCCAGACTTAAACATTGAAACTATGGTTTCTCCTTCTGAAATCACATATGATGAAAACACTGTTTTAAAAGTAAATGTAACATCCGAGGATCAAGTTAGCATAAAAGAAATTACGGCTGATTTGTCAGCATTGGGTGGAAAGAACAAGGTTGAAATTGATCCTACAGTAGGTGCTGTTTCAATAGGTGCTAACGAGTCGGTGACAGCTGGAGAAAAGGAAATTGTCATCAATGTAGTTGATGAGTTCGGAAACACTCACAAAAAAACAGTGATAGTAACGATCAAGCCAGAACAAGTTGTAGGAGATAAACTAGACTTTGATTGGGATGAGGCAAGAATTTATTTTATGCTAACAGACCGTTTTAAAGATGGTGATCCATCTAATAACGGCGGAGTAGAATATGATCCAACACACTCAGAGGCATATCATGGTGGTGACTTCCAAGGGATCATTGATAAGCTAGACTATATTGAAGACCTTGGTATTAATACAATCTGGATATCACCAATTGTTGATAATATTGACTTCAATAAAGGCTTAGATTTCAACACGACAGAAGGGCTTTAAAGCAAAACAGTATGGTTACCACGGATACTGGGCAAAGGATTTTACAACGTTAGATGAGCATTTAGGTGATATGAAAACTTTCCAAAAACTTATCGAAAAAGCACATGATCGTGGAATAAAAATTATGCTAGATGTGGTTGTAAACCATGCAGGATATGGAATGGATGGGGAAGTCTGGGAAACTTGGAAAGCAGATTCTGAGAATCTTCCAACTGAAGAAGAATTAGCTGAATTTGGCGGTATGCTTCGAACAGTCGATGAGGATCCAACAGTA
Source organism: Metabacillus endolithicus (assembly GCF_023078335.1). Lineage (GTDB taxonomy): Bacteria > Bacillota > Bacilli > Bacillales > Bacillaceae > Metabacillus > Metabacillus endolithicus. Next base: position 4,285,628 of record NZ_CP095550.1, read on the forward strand.
CGTGGTGAACTAGATTATTTACCAGATTTTAAAACAGAAGATCCTGCAGTGCGCCAACAAATCATAGACTGGCAAACAGCTTGGCTTGAAAAAGCGAAAACGAAACGTGGAGATACAATTGACTTCTTCCGCATTGATACAGTTAAACATGTAGAAGATGCAACATGGCAGGCATTGAAAAATGATTTAACTTCTATTGATCCTGAATTTAAAATGATTGGAGAATATTGGGGAGCAAGTATCAATAATGATGGGGGATACTTAGGAACTGGTCAAATGGATTCACTATTAGATTTTGATTTTAAAGAAAAAGCAAAATCCTTTGTAGATGGTTCCATTGATAGTGTTGAAACATATTTACAAGACAGAAACAAGCAACTTTCAAACACAGCAACACTAGGGCAATTTTTAAGCAGTCATGACCAGAATGGTTTCTTAACGGAATACGTGAATGGGGATGTTGGGAAGCTGAAGGTTGCATCCTCTCTACAAATTACATCGAAAGGTCAACCTGTTATTTACTATGGTGAAGAACTAGGACGATCTGGGAAATCGGATTGGGAGAAAGATACCGATGGAAATGTAGTGGCATTTGGTCAAAATAGAGGTGATATGCCATGGGAACTTTATGAAAATAAAGATCCTGAAGCAATGGCTTTACATGATCATTACTCTAAACTTCTAAATATTCGTAAAGATTTTTCTGAGGTCTTCTCAAAGGGTACAAGAGAAAAAGTTGCTGGTGGAGACTCTGATAAATACATTGTTTTCTCAAGAGAATATAATGATGATCGACTATTAGTTGGCCTTAATACAACATCAGAAAAGAAAGAAGCTACTTTCAAAGTGGACTTTGCTCCAAAAACAAAGTTAACAGATCTTTACAGTGGTAAAAAATACAAAGTTAGTAAAAATCAAGAAATAACGATAGAATTACCTTCAAAAGATCAAGGTGGTACAGCCATTTTGGCAGAATTTACTCCAGGTAAATCGAATAAAAAACAAAAAGACCATAAGAAGAATTAATAAATGGTAAAATGTTGAAAGATATGAAAGAAGTCTGATGAGATTTTCATCAGACTTTTTTCGATTAAGAACAAGACTGTGGAGATAAAGTGATCCTGCATTAGGTAGGATCTTTCTAGCTGAATTTAGTAGAATCTTATAAAGGCTCCCTTTTTAGAATAATTAAGCTTTTTTACGTACTGTTTTTGTTTTCTTTCCAGCTGTAGCTGCATTGGTTGTTGTTGCAGTAGATGCAGCAAGATCATCTCCTGCAGCTTTTGCTTGTTTTGCGGGTTTTGCTTTTGGTTGTGGTTTTTTCGTTTTTTCAATACTAGCCTGAAGGGCGCTCATTAAGTCGACTACATTTTGTCTAGGAGCTGCTTCTGCTGAAGGAGTTTTTCCTTCGTTTTGATTTACCTTACGTTCAATTAGTTCTTGAAGCGCTAAACGGTAATCATCTTTGTATTTTTCAGGTTCAAATGTTGTTGTTAGTTGATCAATCAGCATGATGGCAGTTTCAAGCTCTTTTTCACCAACTTCAACTTGCTCGGGAACACTCGGTACTTCTTTTACATTTCTCACTTCATCAGGATAGTGAACAGTTTCCATAACAATGCAATTTTCATAAACTCGAACCATTGCCAGCTGCTGTTTTGAACGAATTGTAATCTCAGCAATCCCGATTTTTCCCGACTTTGTTAATGCTTCACGAAGAAGACCGTATGCTTTTCCACCGTTTTCTCCAGGGCCAATAAAGTATGAACGATTAAAATAAATAGGATCTATATCATTGATACTAACAAAGTCAATAATTTCAACTGTTTTGTCTTCATGCTCATCTTTCAATTCTTTTAATTCTTCCTCAGTTAGAACAACATATTTTCCCTTAACATATTCATATCCCTTTACAATTTCATCTGGAGTAACTTCTTCATCACAATTCGGACATGTTTTTTCATATTGAATTGGAGAGTGACATTTTTTATGAAGAGTTCTAAGTTTTATATCCTTGTCTTCAGTAGCTGCATAAAGCTTTATAGGAATATTAACGAGTCCGAAGCTAATTGAACCTTTCCACATTGTGTGCATCTACGATCCCTGCCTTCGTCAAATGTTTATTTAGTACTTAGCTTCAGTTTTATACAGTGCTTTCATAAGTAGAAATAGCTACCAATTAAAAAAAGAGCAGAAAAAGTCCTGCTCAAAGTTAAAATGTCCCCATTTGTTGAAGCACAATAATAACTACACCGAGAATCCAAACATACACAGCAAATAATTTTAATGACTTGTTCTTTACGAATGAAATCATAAACTTGACCGCAATATAGCCAAAGATAGCAGAAGCAAGCGTTGCGATAAACATGGATGTTAAACTTATTTGTGGGACATTTCCAGATGCTATATCCTTTAATTGGAAAATAACTCCTCCACAAATGGCTGGAATAGATAGTAAGAAGGAAAAGTAAGCAGCTGCTTCTTTGTCCATTTTTCGCATTAGAGCTCCAACTATGGTCATTCCAGACCGAGATATGGCTGGGAAAATCGCAAATGCTTGAAAGCTTCCAATAAAAAAAGAATCAAAAAGAGAAATGTCTTCTACTTTTTTTGCTCCATTTTTAATGGAATCAGCAAACCATAAGAAAGCACCTGTTATTAGAAATTCCCATCCAATTGTAACGCCTGATTTTGAAATGCTATCAAAATAGTCACTGAACAAGACACCAGCAATAACGGCAGGGATTGTTCCAATAACTAGAAGAGCAGTAATACGGCTAAAAGGGTTTTTAATTAGTTTTAGTAAAATATCTTTATAAAAAACAACTAAAGCGATAAGTGTACCAAGATGGAGCATGGTGTCTAAAAATAAGTTCCCCGCTTCTTCCAGTCCAAAGAAATTGCGGCCTAAATATAAATGCCCCGTGCTACTAATCGGAATAAATTCAGTTAAACCTTGGATAATTCCTAATATGATTGCTTGAAGCCAATCCATTTTTCATACCCCCCATTAAAACAATGCTTGTCTGTATACATGAATATGTGTAATATATAAGCTTGTAGAACAACTTATTGGAAAATAGGTGATATAGTGGAAGAATTAATTCTTTCTATGCTTGAACAGTTTAAAGAACTTTCTTATTTTGGAATTATGCTGGCATTAACGTTTGAATTCGTACCAGCTGAGTTAGTACTACCTCTTGCTGGTTATTGGGTTTATGAAGGTGATATGACATTATGGGGGACAGTTCTTGCAGGCACAGTAGGTGGAACGTTCGGGCCATTGACTCTTTATGCAGTTGGAAGATATGGTGGAAGACCATTTATCCTTAAGTTTGGAAAATACTTTTTCATTAATGAAGAAAAGCTTACTAAAGCAGATGAATTTTTTGAGAAGAATGGTGCAATGGTTGCTTTTACAGCAAGATTCTTACCTGGAGTAAGAACGTTGATCTCCATTCCATGTGGTATGGCAAAGATGAATGTTTGGGTTTTCTCTATCTATACGTTTGTTGCAATGCTGCCGATTACTTTTATTTATGTTTATCTTGGATTTAAGCTAGGAGAAAATTGGAAGAACGTAGGTGAGCTTGCAAACCAATATATCCTTCCTGCCGGTATAGCAGTTCTCGTTATATTCGTTGCTTATAAATTAATTACTCGTAAAAAAAAGAAAACTTATAGAGAACAACATAAAACAGCTTCAAAAAAACATTAGAATAGGTTGACTATAAAATCCAACGGCATTGTTGCCATGATCGGAATTTAAATATGCTCTGCAAGACCTTTGCCTACATTGGCAAGGGTCTTTTTTGTTGTCTCATTTGTAAACAAGGGTAAATAATATAAGTCAATCGATAAAAGAGTGTCACGAAAAACTTGAAAATATTTATTCAATATGTCAAATGTGTAACAAATTATAGGTCTTAAATCCTTAAAATGAAAAAAAACTATAAAATTTAATTTCTACACCCTTAAGTTAAAAAAAGAATTCGAAACTATGTATTGAAACGAAAAAACACTAAGGAGGATTTGGTGAAACCGCATTGCATCAAATGAAATTCATGTGTAATTTATTGGGAATCGGCGATTTCTCTGAAAAAAGTTCATACGATCTGCTAAAATGCATTTATAGTCTGATTTAATATCAATAGGTCTAAAGTAATTTGTTTTGTAACAATTGACTTTCTTTTGTAGAAATTCAGAAAGATAGTTTCATATATCTTCCTTTGCGGTCCCTCTATAATTTAGCTATTATAGACAAAGTAATATAGGGGAAACAGAGGTGAACCGCCATGCTTAGCCTTTTGTTTAGACTAGGTAAGAAAAAGCGAACATTAGAAGAAACGGTTCTCCTAATTCAAAAGGGAGACCTTCAATTACAAAATGAATTAATTGAACAATATAAGCCATTTGTTGCTAAAACAGTATCATCTGTTTGTAAAAGATATATTAGTGAAAATGATGATGAATTTAGTATAGGTTTAATTGCGTTTAATGATGCTATTGAAAAGTATTCTACAGATAAAGGAAGCTCTCTGTTAGCATTTGCAGAATTAGTTATAAAAAGAAAAGTGATTGATTACATTCGGAAGGAAGCTCGTAATCCTTACACGGTTAACTTAGATCTGCAAGAGCACGAAGAAGGAGAGTATTCTCAAAGTAAAATTGAATCAGATTTATCAATTGATGAGTACACGAAGGCAATTGAACAAGAGCATCGAAAAGAAGAGATCATATTTTTTCAACACTGTTTAAACGATTTTAATTTAACCTTTGCTGAAATATTAGATCAATCACCAAAGCATTTTGATGCACGTCAAAATGCCATCATGGTTGCAAAGGAAGTCGTCAAGGATGATGACCTACGACATCACCTTTTTACTAAAAAACAACTTCCGGTTAAGCAACTAGAAGCAAAAGTAGCAGTAAGTCGTAAGACAATTGAGAGAAATAGAAAATACATCATTGCAATGGCCATCATCCTTTCAGGGAATTTCGTCTATTTAAAAGATTATATTAAAGGGGTGCTAGATTCATGAAAAAGGGAGTCGTCGTAGAATATAGTGATGACTTTGTTACGTTGCTCACCCCGGATGGGCAATTTTTAAAAGCTAAGAATAATGAAGGTGTCTATGAATTAGGGGAAGAAATATCTTTTTTTCCTGTAGTGGATAAACGTGAAGAAGTTATCAGAAAGAGAAAAAGAAATCACATCCTCAGCTATTTTAGTACTCGAATGGCGAAGGCAGGGGCTATATCAGCAATTGCTATCATATTTTTTATGATTAGTTTTCTTCCATTTTTCCAAAATGATCAGGTATATGCCTACATGTCCATTGATATTAACCCAAGTTTTGAGGTGGGGGTTGATGATCAACTAAATGTGATTTCTTTAGAACCACTAAATGACGAGGCTAACAAGCTAATGGAAAAGGTTTCGGACTGGGAAAATAAACCTTTTGATGAGATTGTTGATCGAATCGTTGGTGAATGTAAGTTAGAAGGGTACGTTTATCCTGGTAAGGAAATTGTTATAACGACAGTGGTTAATGAAGAAGATAAAAAGGCGCAAAATGAGCTTCAAGAGGATATTAGTAAAATCCGCTCTTCGTATGAAGAAGACCAGATGATTGTTAAAACAATTGAAGCTGATCAAGAAACTAGAGAAAAAGCTCAAAAACAAGGGGTTTCGACTGGTAAATATATTGAATTAACTGAAAAAGAGGTAAAACCAGTTAAGGAGAAAGAGACAACACCAGTGGAACAAAACAATACTCCTTCAACCCAAGAAAAAGAAGATACAACAACTACTGATCCAGTAAAACAGGAAACTTCAACAACAGTTGAAGAAAATCAACAAACAAAAGATGAACTAAATTCAAAAGCAAAAGAAAAGTTAAATGAAGTGAAAAATGAGCTAAAAGGGCAGAAAAACGAACAAAAGCAAAATAAAGGCAATCAAGTAAGTAACAATAATCGTGACAAACAAAAACAGAAAAACAACAATCGACATAATCACGATGACGATGACGATGATCGTGATAATCGAAAAGACAGAAAAAATAGAGATCATAATGATGATGATGATGATGATGATCGGCATAAAAGATGGAACTCGAATAAAGATAGAGATCGAGATGACCGTGAAGAAAGAAAAAGAAACAACAACCGTGATGATGATTAAGGCTGATCCAAATGGACCAGCCTCTTTACCATATTATTCAGTTCTTTGTCCGTTTAGTTGTGATTGTGCTTGTGCAACTAAACGCTTAGTAATTTCGCCGCCAACAGATCCGTTTGCACGGGAAACTGTATCTGAACCTAGGTTTACACCAAATTCATTTGCAATTTCATATTTAATTTGATCCAGAGCTTGCTCAATCCCTGGTACAAGTAACTTATTGCTGCTTCTAGCCATTTGGAACACTCCTTTAGATGATTGTTCTGAGCTGATAAAGTTTTCGATTTTTCAGCCTTACTCATAAGGTATCTTTCATTGTTAGTTTCTATACTGGAAAAGTTTAGACTAAGTCTATGACTTTTTTATAAGTAGATTATTTCTTACCCCTAATGAAATTAATGTACATGAGCATCATGATTAATTGAGCCTTTCATTCAAATATACTTGTGCTCTTGTTTGCAAATGAGAAGCTGTTACTGCTAAAACAGTTGTTACAAGAATTCGTTCGATCGTTTTCCACTGACTTTCAGTAAGTTCACTAAATTTCTTTGGTACCGCATTTACTTCTTCTACTATTTGTTGTTCCAGTGTTTGTCCTCTAAGTGGGAGTTTTTCCAGTTTCTCAAGAATTGTTCCATACATTTCATAAAACATAATCGGATTGATTAAATCATCGCTTCGATCTGAAAGAGTGTTAAAAACTTCTGTAAGGACCTTTCGAATTTTTTCAAAGTCAAATACATACTTTAAATCTTTTACAATCAATAGCATAGCTGCTTGGTCAATTGAATATTTTTTACCAAGTTCAGGAGGCCCGATTAACCCTTTTACATCTCTTTTAATCCAGTTTTGAATGGAAGTTGACTTTAAAGATGTTAATTCACATAAATTTGCTAGTGACACAATTTCATTTGTAGACAGGCCAAACTCCTGTAAATTTCGCCGTTTACTAGCTTTTATTAAAAAAGCGGGAATATTTATATCAATTGGAGAAGTAAAGTTTGATGCTTTTTCTATAATAAGTAAAGGAGATTGTTTGGACTCGCCTTTAAGTGAATATAATAATGCTGTCATTTCTTTTCGTGTTAATTGTATAGTCATCTTGACACCTCTTTTTTAGTGGTCTCATCGGAAAGTATAATGTGATTTCATTTGAAAAACCTGTGGACATACCTCGATGTTAAGTATGTAACAAATTAGTGAACAATTTGTAAAGTGTAAATAAGTATCTTGCTTTTACACATAAAAGTTTCTATAATTTTATTATAGTATAAGTTCATGTGAACTTGAAATTATTTGGAGGTATTTATGGCTAAAAGAATTTTTCTATTTCTTTTATCAAATATTCTAGTCATTACAACGATTGGAATTGTTTTATCACTCTTTAACGTTTCTCCCTATCAAAATGTAAATGGTAATTTAGATTTGGTTAGTCTTTTAATTTTTAGTGCTGTGGTAGGTTTTACCGGTTCATTCGTATCACTTGCAATTTCTAGATGGATGGCTAAAATGATGATGGGTGTCAAAGTAATTAACCCTGATGGCCAACTATCACCTTATGAAAGAGATCTTGTTGAAAGAGTGTATCGATTGTCTCGAGCTGCCGGTTTAACAAAGATGCCTCAAGTTGGTATTTATCAATCACCTGAAGTAAATGCTTTTGCGACAGGATCTTCGAAGCGACGTTCTTTGGTGGCTGTATCAACGGGACTTCTTCAGGAAATGGATGATGATGCAATTGAAGGTGTATTAGCACATGAGGTGGCACACATCGCCAACGGTGATATGGTTACAATGACGTTACTACAAGGAATTGTCAATACGTTCGTTGTATTCTTTGCACGAATTGCTGCATGGGTAGCCTCTCGTTTTGTCCGAGAAGACTTGGCACCGATTGTTCATTTTATTGCAGTGATCATTTTCCAGATTGTCTTCTCCATTTTGGGAAGCCTGGTTGTGTTCGCATTCTCAAGATATCGTGAATATCATGCTGACCGTGGTGGAGCTGACTTAGCGGGCAAGGATAAAATGATACACGCGTTAAGATCTTTAAAACATTATACTCAACGTGTTAGAGACGACCAAGCATCTTTATCAACATTAAAAATAAATAGTAAAAAAGGGATGTCATTATTCTCTACACATCCTGATCTTGATGATCGTATAAGTCGATTAGAAGCTAAATAAATGAAAAAAAGAATGACAATGGAAGTGCCGTTGTCATTCTTTTTTGTACGATTTGAATCTATTTATTTTTATTGGATGAATTTGTGAAAAACAGATGCTTTGTTATTAGTGCTTGAAGATAAGGCGAGTTTTTCTAATAAAGCACTTTTCATTTTATCGTTTTTTCTTTATGATTATAGGACTTAGTTTTTTATATAGGAAATTGTTTTTGCAGGATAGGAATGAAGAATGAATGAATAAATTGAAATTTCAAATACAATCTTTAACCCCGGTACAATTAATTGTTTCATATTACTTTTTAGCTGTTACAGTTTCTGTTCTTTTATTAAGTTTGCCTGTGGCACATAAACCTGGTGTTGAGTTTGCTTTTATCGACAGGCTCTTTACTGCAGTTAGTGCTGTTAGTGTAACAGGTTTAACTGTAATGTCTACTGCAGATACATTTAGTGTACCTGGTATTTTTATATTAGCCTTTGTTTTACAATTCGGCGGGATAGGCATTATGACACTAGGAACATTTGTATGGCTTATTGTGGGTAAGAAAATAGGCTTAAAAGAACGCCAGCTAATCATGACTGACCAAAATCAATCCAACTTATCTGGTATCGTAAATTTAATTCGGCAAATTATTGTACTCATTCTTATTATTGAGTTAATTGGAGCGTTAATTTTAGGAACTTACTTCTTAAAATACTATCCAACATGGCAGGAGGCATATCTGCATGGATTTTTCACTTCGATTAGTGCAACAACAAATGGTGGCTTTGATATTACTGGTCAATCTTTAATCCCCTTTGCTGATGATTATTTTATTCAGTTTATTGTGATGATTTTAATTGTTTTAGGTGCAATTGGTTTTCCGGTATTAATTGAAGTGAAAGATTTTCTTTTTAATAAAAGTCAACGATTCCGTTTTACGTTGTTTACCAAAATAACTTCCATTACCTTTTTTGCTTTAATTTTGGGGGGCACCATTACAATTGCTGCTCTTGAGTATTCTTATTTTTTTAACGGAAAAGAATGGCATGAAACGTTTTTTTATTCTCTATTTCAATCAACAGCAACCCGAAGTGGTGGTTTAGCAACAATGGACGTTAGTATGTTTACAGATACGACGATTTTAGTTATGTGTGCGCTAATGTTTATTGGGGCATCTCCAAGCTCAGTTGGAGGGGGAATTCGAACAACAACATTTGCTTTAAATCTTTTATTTCTTTTTCATTTTGCAAGAGGAAATAAGTCCATTAAGATTTTTAAAAGGGAGCTTTATGAGGAAGATTTAATGAAGTCAGTCGTAGTAACAATGATGGCATTTCTAATATGTTTTTTTGCCCTCGTTATATTAGCGATAACAGAGCCTTTTGAATTTATAGAAATATTATTTGAAGTTTGTTCAGCATTTGGAACAACAGGACTATCGATGGGTATCACACCTGAATTAAGCTCAATTGGAAAAATTGTTATTATGATCTTAATGTTTATCGGTAGAATTGGTATACTTACGTTTTTGTATCTATTAGGAACTAAGGAAAGAAAAGCAAATTATCATTATCCAAAAGAGCGAGTAATCATCGGATAAATTGTGAAGGATTGATGCAGTGAGGCATCAATCCTTTTTTGAATTTCCTTTTATAGCTTAGTTAATCATTGTTATAGCTTACATCTTTATCGGGATGTGTAAAAGGCACTCCTTGAGGTCTTTTTTTAGCTTCAATTAAATCTCTATTTTCCGAAGTGTTCCAACCAATGTCGTTTGTCGGATGAACCCATTGATCACCAGCCATAATCGAGGGATCAATATCGTCACTCCAATGATTTAAAGGTGATTGTGTTGAGCTATAAATACTATCTCCAATTGTTACACCATACTCGTTAATAAAAGGTTTTTTCATTTTTATACCTGTTCCTTTCCAAGAAGGAGCATTTATCTGATGTGGTAGTGTTTCGTTTATTGTGAAGTTTTCATCTTTATGTTTTTTCAATTTCGTCACCTCATATGATTATTTTTGTAATATGTTGCCCGAAACTATAGAGGGAATTGTCTTTAAACCCATTTTCCGTTTTCTACCTATGATAGAAATGAGAAGTTCAGGTAAAAGTAAAAAAGTAATATCATAACAAGGCTTAGATAAAAGCTTAAAAATATGAGGTGATTCGTTTTGAAAAGAAAAGCGTTTAGAAATCAAGCTGCAAAACAAAATTTTACTCCTACTGAAAGCCTGCCTGATACTGAATTTGCAGAAATTAACGATGATCAGGATCCGATGAAGGGTGCCAACCGTAACTCTAAACAAGGAAAGCAAGGGAAGTAAAGATGACAAAAAAGAAAAATATGAAAAGTAAAGATATGCAAAATCATAAGAAACCGATGGAGACTGACATATTACAAGAAGAATTTGGTCAAGAAACTGGTGATGTTAACGCATCAAAGCTTTTTGAGGCAATAGCAGGAAATGAAAAAGCGGAGAAAAAAGAAGGTAAGCGAAAAAAATAAATAAAAGTGAGAGATGAAGAATCTCTCACTTTAGCTAACTTTTGTATCAAGCTCACTTGAAAGTACTGTATAAACGGTTGTGTTTGAATGAATAGCGTCATAATGAACAAGTACAAAGGAGTTTTCATTTATAATCTTACCTGTCTTCAAGTAATGATCTAAATTAAATGGTAAAGTTTCTAACACAGTATGTTTAAATAAATCTTTTTCAGAGAACTGTTTTTTAGCAAATTCTTCTCCTAAAAGAAGAGGGTTTTCTAGAACTGAGTGATAGATCTTACTTCTTTCTTGTTTTGATAAAGTTTCACTCCACCAAGGCTTACGAGGTTTATAATTTTGGTTTCGTAAATAATCATACTTCATAAAGCCGCTGGCAATTGTTAACTCGTTTCTCTTATTGCTTCCAAGGAAATCATATAAGTGTTTATACAAATCTTCAAGTTGATGGCCAATTCTTGTCCATCCTTTTTCATCCCAATATGTCCCAAAATCCTGAAAGAAATCAAATGGGGTTTGGAAAAGATGTGTTACTAAATATTCAATGGTTTCATCCATTCGATGGTCATTCCAATATTTCTCCAACACATCTTCAAGGTGTTTGATTTTCGTAATATCATCAAAGGATAGAACATTATTTTTAAGAATTTCATACGGAGAATGATCCATATAAACATAGCCGTGATGTTCAGCACGAAGGCGTAATCCTGTGCCTCTAAGCATCTTTAAGAAACCTAGTTGAAGCTCTTCAGGACGAAGTTCAAATACGTCATTAAATGTTTTCTTAAATGAATCATAATTTTCCTCAGGCAGACCTGCAATTAGATCAAGATGCTGATCAATCTTTCCGCCTTCTTTTACCATTGTCACCGTTCTTGTTAGCTTATTAAAGTTTTGTTTTCTCATAACAAGTTCGTTTGTAGCATCATTTGTCGACTGAACACCAATTTCAAAACGGAACAAACCCTTTGGGGCATGATCATTTAAAAATTGGATAACTTCCGGTCTCATAATGTCTGCTGTAATCTCAAACTGAAAAACAGTACCTGGTTTATGCTCATCAATAAGAAATTGAAACATTTCCATTGCATAACTACGACTAATGTTAAAGGTACGATCAACAAATTTTATCGTTTTTGCACCATTCTCCATAAGAAAACGAATATCTTCTTTCACTTTTTCACGATCAAAATAACGAACTCCAACTTCAATGGAGGACAGGCAGAACTGACAGCTAAATGGACAACCACGACTTGTTTCAATATATGTTACGCGTTTTGAAAGGTGTTGGAGGTCTTCTTCAAAGCGAAATGGAGAAGGTAGAACCTTTAGGTCAACTTTGTTTCGTTGCGGTTTAATCTGCACCTTATTTTCCTCGCGGTAAGCTATCCCACTAACATTATCAAAGTTTTGTTCCCCATTTAATTCATCCAGTAGCTGCTTGAACGATTGCTCTCCTTCACCTATGATAATGAAATCAACCTCTGGAATTTTATCCATCCACTCTTTAGTATCGTAGGTAACTTCAGGGCCACCTAAAACAATAATCAAAGAAGGATTAATTTTCTTAAGCATTTTAATCACTTTTATTGTTTCTTCAATATTCCATATATAACAGCTAAAACCGATAATTTCAGGCTTCTTAGCGTGTAAATCTGTTACGATATTCATGGCAGGATCTTTTATTGTGTATTCTGCCAGTTCAACTTCGTATTCAGGTTGTGCATAGGCTTTTAAGTAACGGATTGATAAGCTTGTATGAATATACTTAGCATTAAGCGTCGATAAAACAGTTTTCATTTTATTTATACACCACTTCGATTATTTTATTTATATAAGCTAGTTGTACTTTTAATACAGTAAAACCAAGGAACAGATTCATTCCACAATTACTTATTGTATCATAAATAATTTTAAAAACGTATATGTGTCATGTGGGCATGTATCCATAGTATGGAAAAGTTCTTTTAAAAACAAACCTAAAAAGAACAAGCATAATACTTGTTCTTTAGGAAGTGTCTATTTAAGTGACAAGCTCTTTAAGTAATAATGAATTCCTGAAGGTTTCATCTCTATAAAGGGACTTGTTAATTCTTTTACAACCTTAGTTGATAAAATTGATGTTAAAAGTATAGATAATGTTGTTAGCAGAACTATACTTTGAAAATCTCCCATCCAATCTACGGCATGTGTGTTTCTCATATATTGAATGATAAAGCCATGTAACAGATAAACATAAAATGTTCTAGTGCCCCATTCCGTGAAAAAGGTCTGTTTTGTAGGAATCAATGCTAAAAAGCTAAGAGAAGTTACAAGAGTTAAACTGTAGAATCCTAACCGAATAAATGCACTGCCTATTGTCAGATCACCGAATTGTGCATATGACTTTGAGCCAAATAGCCATTCATAATCAAAATCAGCAAAGAAATAAGTAATAAAGGTAATAGATAATAGGAAGAATGCGACTCCTCTAACATGCACTCTTGTTATATAGTCAAAATGTTCTCTTTTTAGGTAAAAACCTAGTAAAAATAGGGGAAAGAACACGAATGTTCTAGATAGACTTAAGTAATTACTTATATCTTCTAAATACCCAACTGAAAGCCCGATAATAAAGGCAATCGCAAGCGACCATGTAGCGGAAAGCCTCGTTGCACCAAATAAAAAAAGATTCCAGAAAAACAAACTAACTAAAAACCATAAAGACCAGTGAGGGTCTAGTGGATCAAGAACATTTGCATTTTGTTTCTCAACAAAAAAGTAATATACCGAATAGATTCCTTGAAAAATAAGATAAGGAAGTATTAGTTTTTTAGCGATTTTGCTTACATATCCTTTTTTCTTAAACCCTTTTGCGAAATACCCTGAGATAAGGATAAACGCAGGCATATGGAAGGTATAGAGAAATTTATATATGGTCATCATGATTGGACTTTCATCTATAAACGGCCGGATAACATGACCAAAAACAACTAAAAAAATTAATAAGAATTTTGCATTATCAAAATAGCTAACACGATTTTTCATGCGCTCACCTTTCCTTCAGAAGTTATAAATCGTAAAACTATCCTTCTATTCCCAAATTTGATATACGTTTAAACGGTACCTTTGTATCATTTTCCAAAAAGTTTATCTGTAAGATTGCAGATAGACTCATTTTAGACAAGAATACATAGTTTCTTACATACTTGATATATAAGTTTTTTGATAAAAAAACCTTACTAAAGTATGTTTCGAATAAAGCTACTTCTTTTTTAGGGATGTAATAAAGCTGTCATCTATTTGTAAGATAGATGACAGCTTTTTCCTTTAAAACGAATAGTGTTGTCGAAATACCTTACTATATTACAGCCTTCACAGTAAAAAAGAAACATTTTCTATCATTTTGTAGATAGGTGAAGGACAATGCCATAACTTGTAGAATACATGATAGTAGAAAGTTCGTGATTAGGGGTGAAAAGATTGAAGCAAACGATGGAGGATCGCGAAATCGTTGCCTTAAAAGCACAATTGGCTCAAGTAGAAAAAGAGAATGAAATGCTTAAATTTAAATTGCTGCAGCATGAAAATATATTAGAGGGTGCACTAGATGCTGTTGCAATTTTTGATGAAAATATGAGATTTATAGATGTAAACTCCGCCGCATGTCATATGTTTCAATTGCAGAAAAAAGAGTTATGTAAACGAAATCTCTACGATTTTTTATCTCTTATTCCAAGTAATCAAATGAGACAGGTTATCGACGCTATTTATCATGATGATCCAGTTAAAAAAGAATTAATTGTAAAATTAGACAATGGACAGGTTAAATTTTTAGAAATCTCCTTACGCAAAAATGCAATAAACGGCTATGATCTTGCTATGATTAAAGATGTTTCATTTAAGAAAATGCTTGAACGTGAGCGTACAATTAATGAACAGCTTTTTAAAGATTTATTTCATCGAGCAGTGGATGGAATTGTTATTTTTGATCAAAAAGGTGACTTTATCGATGCAAATGGTTCTTTCTGTTCAAGCTTTGAAATAACGAAAATGCAGTTGAACTCTTTTGGACTAGAAGATTTTATTGATGAACAAGAGAAATATAGACTCGATAACTTGTGGAAAATGCTAAAAGAAAATGGAAGCGCAAAGGGCGAGCTTCCTGTAATCTTAAAAAATGGTAGTAAGAGGATCTTCGAGTTTACAACAACTTCAAACATTATTGACGGCTTTTACATGGCTATTATGAGGGACATTACAGAAAAAAGGTCGATGGAAATACAGCTATATAAAAGTGAAGAACGTTTTCGAGAGGTTTTTGAAAATGCGATAGATGCAATCATGATTTGGGATAAACATGGTCAAATTATGAAGGTGAATCAGGCAGCAAGCCGTACCTTTGAATTAAATGAAGCAGAGCTTGTTCTACGTAATATATTGGATTTTGTTGATCAAACCTCTCCAAGTTTTCTTAAAGTAAAAAAAGAATACTTTAATACAGGGGCAATAAGGGAAGAACTACTTTTTCATATGCCTAATGGCCAAAACAAAGAGCTTGAATTTACTTCTAAAATGGATATACTGGATGGTCATCATTTAACAATTTTCCGAAATGTTAGTGAACGAAAACGGATGGAAAAAATATTAAGGGAAAGTGAACATAAATTTCGCAGTATTTTTGATGGTGCAATGGATGGAATTATTTTATTTAACCACTCCTTTGAAATCATTGAAGCAAATGAAACAGCAAAAAAAATACTTAACTTAAAAACAGAGGATATCAAATCATCCAGAATATGCGATATTCTGTTTTCACACGCCCATGCAGACTCTGACTCCAAAACGTTAGAGTCATATGAAGAAAATATTCAAGAGATTATGTATACGAATGAAAATGGAGATGAAATCATCTTAGAGATTGCTCTTAAGAATCATATTAATGAAAATATGAATCTGGCTGTTTTTCGTGATGTAACAGAGAAAAGAGAGTTAGAGGAACAACTTAGAAAGTCAGATACATTAAATGTAGTTGGAGAACTAGCAGCGGGTATAGCCCATGAAATTCGTAATCCAATGACTGCATTAAAAGGATTTATTCAGCTGCTAGAGGGAAGTGTTAAAGAGGACTTTTCAATGTACTTTAATGTCATTACATCTGAGCTAAGTAGAATAGAATCCATTATTACTGAATTTTTAATTTTAGCAAGACCTCAAGCTATTCAGTATTCCAATAAAGATATTGGAACTATTGTAAAAGAAACAATGGAATTGCTAAATGCACAGGCTATTTTAGTAAATGTCCAGATGAAACTAAATATTGAAGAAAACTTGCCATTACTTTTCTGTGAACCAAATCAACTAAAGCAAGTTTTTATAAATGTGTTGAAAAATGCAATTGAAGTAATGCCTGGTGGTGGGCAAATTGATGTTACAGTTAAACGAAAAAATGAAGATCAGCTTTTAATTTCCATAAGAGATAGGGGTTCAGGTATTTCGCAGGATAAAATAAAAAGACTCGGTCAACCATTTTACACAACAAAGGAACGTGGAACAGGCTTGGTTTAATGGTAAGCTATAAAATAATTGAGGAACATCAAGGACAAGTTGAGGTTGAGAGTGAAGAGGGGAAAGGGACAACATTTCATATTACCCTTCCGCTTACTCAGTAAAAAATTGATAAAGAGGATATACACAAATGTTTTATACTTATTATGACTCCCCAATCGGGAGACTTACAATTGTATCGACACATGGGGAAATTACTCATTTATTTTTAACTACAGAAC
Organism: Metabacillus endolithicus; assembly: GCF_023078335.1. Taxonomy (GTDB): domain Bacteria; phylum Bacillota; class Bacilli; order Bacillales; family Bacillaceae; genus Metabacillus; species Metabacillus endolithicus. The sequence goes on from NZ_CP095550.1 coordinate 4,302,258, forward strand.
AATTTAAAGAATTTCAAGGTGTAAATAAGCCTGTGGAAGATCGGCAACATCATATCCTTCGTGAAGCAGTAAAACAGCTTCATGAATATTTTTATGGAGAAAGAACAAAGTTTGATCTACCATTTGAGATAAAAGGTACAGATTTTCAAAAAAAGATTTGGGCTGAGTTACGTCAAATTCCGATTGGACAGGTTTGTAGTTACCAAGACATTGCCGTCAAAATTGGTAACAAGAGCGCTGTACGTGCTATTGGACAAGCAAATAAAGCAAATAAGTTGCCGATATTTATCCCATGTCATCGTGTTATAGGGAAGAATCAGAGGCTGACCGGTTATGCTGGGGATAAAAATGAGTTAAAGGCTAAGCTTTTAACTCATGAAAATGTTGCATTTAAGCACTAACACGGTTATCAAGGAACAACTAACTACTTGTCACATTTTTTCCTTTGCAACATATTATTTGAGTAAGAGAAAAAAGTTGCATAAGGTAAAGAAAGGGGCAAGTTATATGTGGAATCAAAGCAAACGTCCAAAAAAAGTTCTCTTTTACACTTCTATACTATCAAAACTTCATATTCTTTCAGAAAAGGAAAAAAACATCTTAATTGACAAACAAAAAAGACCAAAGCTCTAGTGTAAACTAGGCTTTGGTCCTTTTTATATTTAGATGGATAGTCATTAGACATATTAATTGGAGAATAATTTTTTTATCTCTTCCTTATATTCTCCAGTTATCATTCCTTTTTCCGTTATGATCCCTGCGATCAATTCATTAGGAGTTACATCAAAAGCAGGATTAAACACTTTCACATCTTTTGGGGCAACTTGAATGCCGTTAATCTGAGTAACCTCTTCTGGATTGCGTTCCTCAATCGGGATTTGATCTCCATCAGTAATAGAGGGATCAAATGTAGATAGAGGTGCAGCAACATAAAATGGAATGTTAAATGATTTTGCTAAAAGTGCTAAATTAAATGTTCCAATTTTATTTGCTGTATCACCGTTTGCTGCAATACGGTCTGCTCCAACAATAATTGCAGTAATGTCCTTGGACTTTATCGTATGTGCTGCCATATTATCAGTTATAAGTGTAACATCAACACCTGCTTGCATAAGCTCCCAAGTAGTTAGACGTGCTCCTTGTAAGACAGGCCTCGTTTCACATGCGTAAACACTTAAGTTAATATTTTTCTCTTTTGCTAAGTAAAAAGGAGCAAGTGCTGTACCATACTTTGCAGTTGCTATTGATCCTGCATTGCAAATCGTCATAATTCTGTCTCCATCTTTGAAAAGGCTCAATGCATGTTCACCAATTAATTGACAAACCTGTTCATCTTCTTTTTCAATTAAGATGGCTTCTTTAAGGATTGTTGATTTTGCTTCATCTATTGTTTGAGCATTTGACACACTTTTCATAAGCCGATCTAGTGCCCAAAATAAGTTTACAGCAGTTGGTCTTGAACTTGCGAGATAATCATGACTTTTCTGTAAATTTTGGTGAAACTCCTGAAGTGATTTTGATTGATCCTGCAAAGCTGCCAGAGCCAAACCGTATGCAGCAGTTATTCCGATAGCTGGGGCACCTCGAACTTTTAAAGATTGAATAGCTTCCCACACATCTTCAATGTTTCTTAATTCAAGGTATTCCGTTACTTGTGGAATTTTTTGTTGGTTTAATAAAGAGACATAATCTTCCTTCCAGATGACGGAACGAGGAATGACAAAATTTTCGTTTAACATTTTATGAAAAAAACTCCTTTTAAAAAATGTGTTCAACCACTAATAAAATAGATCAATGTGCTTTAAATTACTGATAAAGCAGTTTGGTTAAAAAGTTCTCTAATTTGTTGCGTGTTTTTAATTGTTTTTCTATTTACAATAAGCTCTCTGCCGATTTTTAAGACAATTTGCTTTGTAGTAATTTTCTTTTCATATGGTTCAATTGTGTCAAGGTCAGCTACATGGGCTTTAGACCGATTGATCGTCGAATTAATTCGCATCCTGCATATCCAATAGCTTCTTCAAAGATCTGTTCTAAAACATAATCTAAGTAACCATCTAAGTTCGTATAAATTTCTAAACCATCATTTTCCCATGCTGTTGAAAATTCTTTTACAAACACATCCCAAGTTGTCTCTATATGATGGAAAAGAATTTGTTGTTTATTCGTTTCGCGAGATAATGCATTAAAAAGTAAATTCGCAAATACTTGACCAACATCAAAGCCAATAGGACCGAAGTAAGCAAATTCAGGATCAATGATTTTTGTTTCTTGTTCATCTGCAAAGATACTTCCAGTATGCAGGTCACCATGTAAAAGTGCTTCAGCTTTTGTTAGAAAGATTTGTTTAAGTTTAGCAACCTCAAGCTTTAACTCATTGTCCTGCCAAATTTGTTCTACATCGTCTTGAAGTTCTGGTTCGTAATCGTTTGTTTCATGATTGAAGAAAGGATCAGTAAAAATAAGGTCTTCAGTTATTTTACAAAGATCAGGGTTGATGAATTGTTGAACCAACGATTTTTTATAATGCTGATCCATTCCATAATCAGATGTATAAAACAGTGTTTTAGCAAGGAACTCTCCAACATGTTGAGATAATAGTGGTAAATCTTTTCCACTAATAAAGGCTGCTCTAGCAATTTCAAGATGTGATAGATCTTCCATAATTGTTATTGCTAATGATTCATCTGAGTAAAAAACTTTTGGTACATATTGTGGAACAAATTCCGCTTGCTTAAGAAGTGCATTTGTTTCGATTCTGGAACGATCAAGAGTTAGCGGCCAGCTTTCACCAACTACTTTCGCATATGGTAATGCTTGTTTAATAATGATGCTTTCTCCATTTTCTGGATTTTCCACTCTGAAAACTAAGTTTAAATTTCCATCGCCAATCTCATTGCATGTTAGTTGACTATTTTCAGGAAGCAGCTGCAATTTCTTTGCTAAGGCAATTGCTCCATTTTCAGTTAGTGGTTCGTAAATAGGTGATTTTTTATGTGCACACATTTATTTATACCTCCAATTAGTTGTTTTTGGAGGCTTTTCTAAAAAGAAAAGCCTCTTTCCAGATTGAAAGAGGCTTGAAGTCATTGCTTCGCACCTCTCATCTTTCAGAAAGATTATCTTTCTGATGGAATTAGCACCGTGCCCAACTGGAAGTTCCAGGTTTTATTTCATTTTAAGATGAAATATGGTCGGTTGCTGCGGCGTCATTGGGCCAAGTCCCTCTGCCAACTCTTGATAAGAGATTTTTTTATTTAAAACATAAGTATATGTTTAACATATTAAGTATTCAAAAAATTAATGCTTTTCTAGAAAAATATATCGCTTGATTAGGATATTACCAATGTTACTTTATCTTTGTCAATATATTATTAGGAATTGCCTAAATATTTGTGAAGTTTTTTTATTGATAATATTGTGGTAGACGGTCGTCAAAGATTGGTATTTGACTACGTACCTTTTTGACAACTTCAGCGTCTATTTCGGCTGAGATTATTCCGGCTTTTTCGTTTGCTTCAGCTACGATCTCTCCCCATGGATCAATGATGAGAGAATGTCCTGCAAATTCATTATTAGGATCAGACCCAGCACGGTTACATGCAACAACATAACATTGATTTTCAATGGCTCTGCTTAGCAATAGTGTTTTCCAATGATGAAGTCTTGGCATAGGCCACTCAGCAACAACAAATAATACTTCTGCACCTTTTGTTGTATGAGCGCGTATCCATTCTGGGAAACGGATATCGTAGCAAATAACTCCTGCACTTTTCAGTCCACCTATTTCAAACAACCCTTTTTCAGTTCCCGAAACTAAAAAATGATGTTCATCCATGAGCTTAAATAAGTGAAGCTTGCTATATTCATGGATAAACTTTCCGCTATTGTCCACAATATACATCGTATTTGTCACGCTATCCTTGCTTTTTTTTGCAATAGAGCCACCTACAAAGTGAACATTATATTTTTTTGCTAAGTTACTTAGGAATGTTTTTGTTTTTTCGCCATCATGATCAGCAATTTCATCTAGTCGGGTTAAATCATAGCCAGTTGTCCAAAGTTCAGGAAGGACAATGATGTTCGGATTCTCTTGTTCGACTGCTAATGCTACTTTTTCTTCTACTTGTTGATAATTAAAGTCAGGATCACCAAATTTAATATCAAGTTGAATACATGCAATGATAGGTTTCATTTTTTAAGTCACACCTTCATTTATAAATTTTACTTTACAAGTTGATTCTAACAATATATGATTTGTGACTAGAATTTCAAGAATTTTTTGAGTAGGTGTAGAAAATGAAAGTTTTTGAGCAATCCCATTTATTAAATACATTACCAAAGCAATTTTTTGCCAGTCTTGTTGCGAAAGTAAATACAATTGTCGAGAAGGGACATGATGTTATTAACTTAGGACAGGGTAACCCTGATCAACCAACACCAGAACATATCGTTCGGGCAATGGAGGAAGCTGTTAGAAATCCTCAATATCACAAATATTCGCCATTTCGTGGTCAAACGTTCTTAAAGGAAGCTGTTGCAACCTTTTACAAAAGAGAGTACGGAGTGGAGGTAGATCCTGCTAGTGAAGTAGCGATTCTATTTGGAGGAAAAGCTGGGTTAGTTGAGGTTCCTCAATGCTTGTTAAATCCCGATGATGTTGTGCTTGTACCAGACCCTGGATACCCGGATTATTGGTCAGGAGTTGAATTGGCACGTGCTAAAATGGAAGTAATGCCTTTATTAAGCGAAAATCAGTTCCTACCAGATTACAAGAGCTTGTCTAGAGATGCTGTAGAAAAGGCGAAACTTATGTTTTTGAATTATCCTAATAATCCAACTGGTGCAACGGCAAATGAAAGTTTCTTTGATGAAACAGTTTCATTTGCAAAAGAAAATGATATCTGTGTGGTTCATGATTTTGCATATGGAGCAATTGGTTTTGATGGAAAAAGGCCGATTAGCTTTTTACAAACAACAGGTGCTAAAGACATTGGTATTGAAATTTACACATTTTCCAAAACTTATAATATGGCTGGTTGGAGAATTGGTTTTGCTGTTGGAAATCCTTCTGTTATTGAAGCTATAAATTTATTGCAAGATCATATGTATGTAAGTGTATTTAGTGCAATTCAAGAAGCAGCTGCACATGCGTTACTTAGTCCGCAAACATGTGTTGAAGAACTAAATGCACGTTACGAATCTCGTAGAAATGCTCTCATTACAGCTGTTCGTGAGATCGGTTGGGATGTTTTGGCGCCGTCAGGATCGTTTTTTGCTTGGTTGCCGGTTCCTAAACAATTCGATTCTTCTGAAGAGTTTTCCGATTTTCTGCTTCAACATGCACATGTCGTTGTTGCACCTGGAGTAGGTTTTGGTGAATATGGTGAGGGATATGTTAGAGTTGGTTTATTAACTTCTGAGGACCGGCTTAGAGAAGCTGCTCAGAGAATTAAAGCTCTTAATCTTTTTTAAGGCTTGATGCCTTAATTTCTTCTTGACAGTAGAAGTGAGATCTGTCATAATCCAAATTAATTTCAAAAATGAACGTTTCGTTCTTATCAAGAGCAGGTGGAGGGACTAGCCCGATGAAGCCCGGCAACCGACTTAACTTAGGTTAAGCACGGTGCTAATTCTTGCAGCATTCGCTGATAGATAAGGAGATTGCTTATTACTTATGCATTAGTAACCTCTTTGATCTATCAAAGAGGTTTTTTTATTTTTATAAACAGAAAAAATAGAAAAGGAATGTTATGCATAAACTAATTAAAGATGATAGAATTAGTACGATAAATAGAAAGATTCAGAAAACGTGATAGATAGAAAGTAGGGTTTTAAGTGAGTGAAGTCATTGCTACATATCTTGTACACGATGCTAAAGGAGACTTACATAAAAAAGCAGAAGGAATTGCTTTAGGGTTAACGGTTGGTTCCTGGACAGATCTTCCATTGCTTGAACAGGAGCAACTTAAAGCTCATAAAGGTCGTGTTCTAGAGGTCAGTCAGCTAGAATCTTGTGATAAAACAAATCAATTTTTAGGAAAAAACGTAACAAAAGGAATAATTAAAATTGCTTATCCGAGCATAAATTATAGTCATGATCTCCCAGCCATATTAACAACTGTTTTCGGAAAACTATCTCTAGACGGTGAAGTAAAATTACTTGATTTAGAGTTCTCGGAAGATGTGAAAGCTTCGTTTCCGGGTCCAAAATTTGGTGTACAAGGAATTCGGGAATTAGTCGGTGTCTATGATCGCCCTTTATTAATGAGTATTTTTAAGGGTGTAATTGGGCGTGACTTACAATACTTAAAAGATCAGTTAAGACAGCAAGTTTTAGGTGGGGTTGATTTAGTAAAAGACGATGAAATTCTGTTTGATAATCCATTAACTCCATTCGGGGAGCGAATTCTTGCTGGTAAAGAGGTATTAAACCAGGTGTTTCAAGAAACTGGACATAAAGCTTTATATGCTGTTAATTTGTCTGGTAAAACATTTGATCTTAAAGATAAAGCTAAAAAAGCTTCAGAGCTTGGTGCAAATGTTTTGTTGTTTAACGTATTTGCATACGGGTTAGATGTATTACAAAGCTTAGCAGAGGATCCGGATATAAACGTACCTATTATGGCTCACCCTGCTGTGAGTGGAGCTTCTACTGCGTCCAGCTTATATGGATTTTCAAGTTCACTTTTACTAGGTAAGCTATTACGAAAATCTGGTGCAGATTTCTCTTTATTCCCTTCTCCATATGGAAGTGTAGCATTAGATCGAAAAGAAGCCTTAGGTATTGCAGAAAATTGTTTGAAGAAAGAATCATTTAAGCAATCGTTTCCAGTTCCTTCAGCCGGAATTCATCCAGGCTTAGTTCCGTTACTTATGAATGATTTCGGTAAAGATTCAATAATAAATGCAGGCGGTGGTGTTCATGGTCATCCAAATGGAGCAATTGGCGGTGGACAAGCATTCCGTTCAGCAATCGACGCAACTCTAGCAGGTACTTCTTTAACAGAAGCAGCGAATGTACACGAAGATCTCAAACTTGCTATAGATCTTTGGGGTGTCAAAGAGGTGAGTAAATGAGTAATCGAGTAATTATATGTGATTTTGATGGGACGATTACAGAGACTGATAATATTATTGCAATTATGAAAAGATTTGCTCCACCAGAATGGGATGCTTTAAAAAATGGTGTATTATCGCAAGAAATCTCTATTCAGGAGGGTGTTGGGAAAATGTTTCAATTACTACCATCTTCTTCTAAAGACGAAATTGTGAAATACATTTTAGATCATGCAGAAATTCGTTCTGGATTTAGGGATTTTGTTCAATTTACCAAAGATAAAAATATTCCTCTTTATATTGTTAGTGGAGGAATTGATTTTTTTGTTTATCCTTTACTTGAAGGTTTAATAGAGGAAGAACAAATTTATTGCAATAAGGCGAATTTCAGTAATGATCATATACAAATAGAATGGCCTTATAGTTGTGATAAATCTTGTACAAATGATTGCGGTTGCTGTAAGACTTCACTTATCCGCAAGCTAACAAAGTCTAATCAAGAGAAAATTGTAATTGGAGATTCTATAACAGACCTTCAAGCTGCAAAACTAGCAGATTATGTAATAGCAAGGGATTTGCTATTGGAAAAATGTCAGGATCTTCATTTGCCTCATCAGTCCTTTATAACTTTTTTTGATGTGATTAATATCTTAGAAAATCTTGAGGAGGTGAGGGCATGACCATGATCAACCAGCGCTGGGAGGAATTAGCTGACATAAAGCGGGTGTTAGCGAAAAGAGATTGGTTTCCAGGTACAAGTGGGAATCTTGCGATAAAAGTGAGCGATGAACCTATCGAGTTCCTTGTAACAGCAAGTGGAAAAGATAAGACGAAGGAAACAGATGAGGACTTTTTACTTGTTGATAGAGAAGGAAAGCCAGTTAAGGATACTCACCTAAAGCCTTCTGCAGAAACATTATTACATGTAGAGATATTTAATAAAACAAAAGCTGGTTGCAGCCTTCACGTCCATACAGTTGACAATAATATTATTTCAGAGCTCTACGGTGATAAAGGTAAGATTACATTTAGAGGACAGGAAATTATTAAAGCATATGGCTTATGGGATGAGGATGCTGAATTTACAATCCCAATCATCTATAACTATGCACATATTCCAACTTTAGCGGAGAGCTTCAGTGAGTTTGTAAAAGAAGATGCGGGGGCAGTTCTTATTAGAAATCATGGAATAACCGCATGGGGAAGAGATGCATTAGAAGCGAAGAAATATTTAGAAGCCAGTGAATTTTTATTTTCCTATCATCTGAAGCTGTTAACATTAAAAGCAGTTTTGGTTTAATTTAGGAAGGAATATATTATATAAAACTATACTAAATAACGGAGGAGAAAGATTATGGCAGTAATTAAAGTGAGAAATACAAATGAAGTAGTTGAAGGTCAGAAGAACAGGTTTCAAGCTTCTTAGAGAAACAAGGTGTACTTTATGAGCATTGGGATATGAGCAAACTTCCTTCACACTTAGTTGAAAAATTTGTTCTTAGCGATGAAGAAAAATCTGAAATTTTATCAGCATACAAATCAGAAATTGAAGATTTAGCTGAAAGAAGAGGATATAAAACTTGGGATATCGTGGCGTTATCTGATGCAACACCAAATCTAGAAGAGTTGTTAAAAAAATTCGAAAACGTTCATACACACACTGAGGATGAAGTACGTGCTATTACTGCAGGTCATGGTATTTTCATTATAAAAGGTGATGAGCAAACTGGTTACTTCGATGTAGAATTAGAAGCTGGAGATGTTATTTCAGTACCAGAGGGTAATCCTCATTTCTTTACATTAATGGACGATCGCCAAGTAGTAGCAGTACGCTTGTTTATTGAAACAGAGGGATGGGTGGCACATCCATACCAAGAAAAACAAGAATTAAATAAATAATAGAGAAAAAGCGTAGAACTAAATATTCTACGCTTTTTGCATTTACCTATTCATTAACTCACGTCTTCTTTTTGTGAGTAACTGGAAGGAAATATCTAGCTCATGATATTTCTCTGATTCTGGAGTTAATAAGCTTAATTCACCAAGTATAGCTGAAATCTCAGTGTTGACTACAAGTAATTCTTCTTCAATTGATTGATTTTTATTACTCTTTTTTGTTTGTTGCTTCTTAACCTCATATTCTTCAATTGTCATTTCTATTCGCTTTATCTTTTGTTCTTCAAAAACAAGTAATTTTTCGCACACAGAATTTAAAAAGTAATAGTCATGTGAAACTACTAGGATTGTACCAGGAAATTCGGATAATGTTTGCTCTAGTTGATTACGGCTTGCTAAGTCTAAATGATTTGTCGGTTCGTCAAGAATAAGTAAATCATATTCATCTAATAAAAGGTTTGTAAGCTTTACTTTAGTCCGCTCTCCTAAACTAAGACTATGAATAGGTTGATTTAACTTACTTGCCTTAATCCCCATATTTGCTAAAGCAGTTCTTGCTTTTAATAATTTATTTTTATCATTGAGGTTTAATGTCTCATGGACAGTTCGAAATAATGGCAAATCAGCAACATCTTGACTAAGATAAGCGATCTTTAGAGATGGACTCTTTGACAAGTCACCAGTAGTAATAGGTTCATCACCTAAGAGCATGCGCAAAAAGGTTGTTTTGCCACAGCCATTAGGTCCAACAAGACCTATTCTTTCTCCATGATTTATATAGAAATAACTGCTCTTAAACACTGATCTCGAATGAAAGCTTTTTGAGAGATTTTTTGCCTCTATCAGTCTTTTTCCATGTTTTTTATTTCCTTCAAATTGGAACCTCACACTCATTTCTTCTAATGGTTTATCTATTTTATTTTTGTCCAGCTCTTTATTAAGTCTTTTCATTTTAGATTTTATGGCTTTATCTAATTTCTTAGCCTTTACCCCATGAAACTCCTTAAAGCCTTCTTGATCTCTCATTGTTCGATGAGCCTTGCCTGCCCATTGCTGTAATTGAGACATTTGACTTTCAATTCGTTTCTTTTCATGTTGTTGAATATTATAACGGTGGAGCTGCTCTTCTTGGTATTTTTTCTTTTTTTCATAAAAAGTTGAGTAATTTCCATCATAAACAGTTAATTTGCTATTTTCGATGTCAAATATTCTCGTTACTGTTTTATCTAAGAAATAACGGTCATGAGAAATAATGATAACAGCTCCATGAAACGATGCTAACTTTTCAACAAGCCAATTTATTCCATACAGATCAAGATGATTGGTTGGTTCATCTAGGATTAAAATATCTGGATGGGTTGACCATACTTCGGCTAACGAAAATTTTAATTTTTCTCCACCACTTAAATGATTCATTCGTTCCTTTTCCCATGTTTGAACTTTTTTTAATCCTAGCTCACTTGCTTTTTCCATGAATTCACCAGATAAAGAACCAATATCATTCATCATATATTCAATCGATTGTTTTAGGTATCCAATTTTAATATCATGTTTACAATGAACAGTTCCTGTGTCAGCTTCTAAGCTTCCGTAAATAATATTGGCAAGAGTTGTCTTTCCTGCTCCATTATGACCAACAAGACCAATTCGGTCATTGTTGTGTATATCAAAAGTAAGATCCGTAAAAAGTTGTTTTTCACCATAACTTTTTGAAATATTTCTTGCTTGTAATGTAAGTATAAAAAAACCTCCCTATTCCTAGAGAGATCAGTCATAAAGATATACAAAGCCTTCATTAAGAAATAACGGTATACCAAAAAAGAAAGCATACCTATTTTAACGACTAAAGGAATGTATATGTTAACATGCAGACTAATCCAATTCTCTAGGTAATATTAAAATTCAAATGAAATGAATTAATAATAGCCAGAAAAAAGAATTAGAACTTCATTGTTTCAACATACACCCTTTCAGTTTAAGATATATTAATTATATGTAGGATTTGGTAATATTGCAAGCTTCTTAAGAATGTTATTTTAACAATATATAATCAATTTTTTCTGCTGTTTGCTGAACAACTTGCATTTACATAATCTTTAAGTTCCTTCCCATACTAAATGTTAGAAATCATAAATATAGTATAAAGTAAAATGAACATAAAAGTTTTTTTGAGAAAACTTTGAATTTTCTTTACTAACGAAGAATGCTGTGATAAATTTCTTGTTAAAAGGGGGTTGTATAATTGAAGGTTAGATATCATTATGTACAGAAAGCAGACGTGAAATATTGTGATATTAGCTGTACAGTAAAAGAAGCATATGATTATTTAAAGGAAACAGGTTACCGTTCTATTCCGGTTTTAAAAAATGAAGGCAAAACTTTTATTGGTTTTATTTATAAAGTACATTTGCTTGAGCATTATGTAGAGCATAATGGTAAAGAAAGTGATCCGATTGAACCGTTAGTGCAGAATCAAGATGCATACATATACGAAGAGGACTCATTTTTTAAGACATTCTTAACGATTCGACGACTTCCATTTTTAGCAGTATTAAATGAAGAGAAAGAATTCTCAGGAATTATTACTCACTCAAATATAATGGATGTCTTGGAAGATTCATTTGGGATGAAAACTGGTGGTGTTCTTCTTACAGTAGGAACTAAGGAGCATAAAGGGGCTATTAAGGATTTAGTAACTGCTGTTAAGGATATTAATATAGAAGGCCTGCTAACAATGGATAATGGTGATAAATATATTAGAAGAATTATTCTAAATTTGTCTGGTGAGTTATCTGAGAAAAAGTTGCAGAAGGTTATTAAAAAATTAGAAGATAAAGAATTCAGAGTTACCTCTGTTGATCGTATTGATCATAAATAGGGAATCACAGAAAGGGCTACAATTGTTAGCCCTTTTTATAAGCAGGTTGTTTTAAAGTAATGGAAAAAGAGGCAGTTAATACGGAAACTTTCCTTGAGCGAGCTACATCACTCTAAGTTTGTTATGTCTTCAGGATCAAAAAATAATTTTGAAAGTGTAACCGTTTTTGCTTTTTCTTTCACTAAGGGCACATATTGCTTTAAAACAGATGCTGTTTTTTCCCCAGCTATTCCTACATGTCCTATTGCAATTATTTCATTATCTTTTTCAATCCGATTCATAAGTAAATTAGCTTGCTTCGTAATGTGACTTGTTGTATATTGTTCATCAAAAAATAGCTCATTCTCCAAGTAAGGAACCTCTAATTGTTTTGCAATTGATTCAACAACACTTTTCCCGGTGGTCTTGCTATCTAGATAATAAAGTCCTCTTTCCTTACATACCTCTAATATAATTTTCATTACCCTAGCATCTGCTGTAACTTTAGAGCCCATATGATTGTTCATTCCAACTGCATGGGGGACATCATCAATTGCATCATTTACTCTTTTTCTAATTTCTTTATTTGATAAATCTGTCGTAATGGCTCCGGGCCCAAGCCAGCTCTTTTTTCCATGTAAAGGTTCCATTGGAAGATGAACAATTACCTCATGACCTTTTTCATTGGCCAGATTTGCATCTTTTTTTGTAGTAGGTAAAAATGGCATAACCGCTACTGTTAATTGAATAGGTAAGGAAAGGATTTGTTCAGTACCTTTCATTCCATTCCCTAGGTCATCAATAACTATTGCTACCTGTCTTTCAATGGAGCTAGTTTGAGCAAATGTTGTCATCGGTATAGAAAGAAGAAGAATCAAACTGATCATACATTTTTTCATGGTAGTGTTCTCCTTTATTAGTATATATGTATAGGTTAACCACGCTTGATAAAAAAGATGTGTTTTTAAAGGAGAGGAAAAAGGTAGTTTAAAATTAAGCAGTTGTGGGAATAAAAATAAGAAGAAAAAGTTTTCAATTTTGTCATAATTAGTAGTGAAAAAAATGTCTAAATTTGCGATAGTCTTTACACAAGTGAAAAGTTTTGTAATAATTTCTAACAAGATTACTTGGGTAAGATAATATCAAGAACAGTGAAACGTAAGATTATCGCAAAATTGAATAACTAGGAGGGATTCTGAGATGAATAATGATTCTTTAAAAACAAAGCTTCTTGAAACAATTAATATTAAAAGGAAAGAAATGATTGAAACGGCTAATAAAGAAGGATATACAAGTGAATTGGCTGTTCAATGTAGTCAAGATTTGGACTTGCTTTTAAACGAATATCAACAGATGTTAATAGAAGAGAAAAAACCTAAAGTTGCCCCTTTTCATGATTTAGTTCATTCAATGAAGTTATTTACGTATGCAGACAGATATTCTTATTGAATGAAAAAAATACAGTGGACAAGCACTGTATTTTCTTCATGTTATTATATTAAAAACTATTAATAAGGATCACCATGCAAAGAATGCCGACAATAAAGGAGTATGTCGCAAATTGTTCATTGCCATCTCCATGAGATTCCGGAATTAGCTCTTTGTAGATGATAAAAAGCATCGCACCTGCTGCAAAAGCTAAACCATATGGTACAAGAAAGGCGACAAAGCTTGTTAAATAAAAGCCAAGTAATGATGCTACTATTTCCACCGCACCAGTTGCTGTGGCAATTAAGAATGCTTTACCACGATTTATGTTTTGATTTATTAAGAAAAGAGCAACTAAAAATCCTTCTGGTGCATTTTGGAGACCGATCGCAAAGGCAATTAAATTTCCAGTCTCACTAACAGATGAAGCATAGCTAACACCAACTGATAATCCTTCTGGAATATTATGCAAGGTGATTGCTGCAATAATAAGCATAGCTTTTTCATCAAATTTAATTCCACTCTTGGTATGTTCCAAATCTATATGAGGAATGGCTCTTTCGAGTGAAGTTAAAGTAAGTACCCCAAGGAATAAACCAATGGATACCTCCAATATTCCCCCATAATTTAAAGACTCCGGAATTAAACCTAACATGGCAGCAGTCATCATAATACCGGCTGTAAAGGCTAATAATATATCTCTCCAACGATGCGTAATCGTTCTCTGAAGAAATAAGATAGGTAATGCACCTAATCCTGTAGATAAGGCAGATAATACACTTCCCAATAAAACATCTGACATATGTGATTGCTCCTTTTAAAATGGATACACTTTGCTTTAGAATCGTAATTAGAACTATTATAACTGAATTAGTTAACCTAAGGAAGAATTCACTTTAAATAGAAAGTCATTTTTACCTAATTATACGATTAGCAAAGAATAGAATGAAAAAGTCACTTGCTGTTGCAGGCTCAATAAAGTATATGAATAGGTGGTTTATTTGTTCCAACATCTTAAATGATTACATTTTAAAGCTCTCATAAATGAAACATAACAATAAATATGAGGAGTAGCTTTCTCTTTCGTTAAGCTAAACATTGCTTCAAAATGAAAACTTGTGTAAGATCATTCTATGTATACAGAAATTTTACTATTTATTGACATAAGTAAATACGAAGTTTCTTTAAAAAGTTGACTTTCTATACAACATGTTCTATTATAATGCTAATTATTTATTTTGAATTCAAGATATTTGAAAAAGGATTGAGATGAATTGGAAAAAACAAAGGGAATAGAAGAGTCTTTAAAGTTTTTCATTGTGCTTTCACGTGCCCATAGAGCATTTAACGATGTCGTTAATAAACATATATCAACATTTAAATTAAACCCTACTGAATTTGCTGTTTTAGAGCTTTTATACCACAAGGGAGATCAGCCTTTGCAGCAAATCGGTGGGAAAATTCTTTTGGCAAGTGGGAGTATCACATATGTAGTAGATAAGTTAGAGCAAAAGGGACTACTTATGAGAAAGGCATGTCCTAACGACCGAAGAGTGACACATGCTCAAATAACAGATAAGGGAAAAGAACTGATTGAAGAGATATTTCCGCCTCATCAAGAAAAAATTGATGAAATTGTAAACGTCTTATCCCATGAAGAAAAGGCATTAGTCACAGAACTTCTTAAAAAAGTTGGTTATCATGCTAATGATTTATTGAAAAATGAAAAGCATTAAGTAATTGTTTAGGTTTAAAATAAACGGGTCAATCCTATATTGGATTGACCCGTTTATTTTTTAAAAAGTTATTTTTGTTCGTATGGCAGAATTAGAATTTCTACACGTCGGTTTTTTTGACGGCCTTCATTTGTGTCATTTGTAGCAACTGGTTTATATTCACCAAATCCTTTAGCACTGAAGGCTTTAGGATCCAATTTATCATTTTCAATCAATATTTTCATAAAATTAACGGCACGCATAACACTTAAATGCCAGTTTGAATCAAATTCTGAGTTACTAATTGGTACATCATCTGTATGACCACTCACGATAATATTACGAGGTGGGTTCATGATAAGAAGCTCAGATATTCCTTTAGCGAGTTTTTCATCTTTCGCACGAATATCTGCACTTCCTGAGTCAAAAAAGATATCATTTAGTAATGTAATTAGTAAACCTTCATCAGTAAGAGTTGTACCCAACTTTGCTTGAAGGTTATTTTCCTTAATGTACGTGTTGATTTTCTCTTGTATTTTTTGTAAGTTCTCTTGTTCCATTTTTTGCTGAGCAGCTTCTAACTGTTCTTTTGATGCTTCATCTTTTTGAACATTAAGATCTTCTAACTCGCTTTCAGGAGTAGGCTTGGGTATTCTAATACACTTGTTCCTCCATCGAAAGCTGCATTTAATGATTTCGCCACTTGCTGAAATTTTTGAGCATCAACTGAACTCATCGCAAATAACACGATGAAAAGTGCCAGAACGAGAGTGAGTAAATCGGCGTAAGGGACAAGCCATGATTCATCCATATGTTCATCATGATGCTTATGCTTTTTCTTTTTAGCCATTTACACTCTCTCCTCCAGTAACAGCAGCATCTAATTTGTTTCTTTCAGTAACTGGCAAATATGTTGCTAGCTTTTGCTCGATTGCTTTTGGTGCTTGTCCTTCTAAAACAGAAAGTACCCCTTCAATCATAACCTGTTTTACTAGTGCTTCGTGCTTTGACTTCCGCTTTAATTTATTAGCAAATGGATGCCATAATACGTATCCAGTAAAAATACCCATTAATGTGGCAACGAATGCAGCACTAATTGCATGACCTAATGCATCAGTATCACTCATGTCGGAGAGGGCAGCAATTAAACCAACAACTGCTCCAAGTACTCCAAGTGTTGGTGCATACGTTCCAGCTTGTGTGAAAATAGATGCTGAACCTTGGTGTCGCTCTTCCATTGCTTCAATTTCTTCTGACATCACATCACGAATAAACTCTGCATTTTGACCATCTACTGCCATAAGTAATCCACTTTTTAAGAAAGGATCCTCAACATCAGCAAGTTTTGCTTCAAGTGCAAGTAAACCCTCTTTACGTGCAACTTGTGCCCAATCAGAGAATAAAGGGATTAGCTCCTGGATCGTAGGAGTTTTTTGTTCTTTAAAGATAATACCAAAAAGCTTAGGCACTTTTTTAATTTCACTAGTTGGGAAAGCAATAACAACAGCCGCTGCTGTACCCAAAAGAATAATTAATATTGCGGCTGGGTTAATTAAAACTGTAGGACTAACACCTTTCATAAACATCCCAACACCTACTGCGATAATCGCAAGTAATATTCCTATTAATGACGTTTTATCCATCGTAAATCACCATATTTCCTCATAATTTTCTTATCTATTATATCGGTAAGATTTATAAAAATTTTAGGTTTTGTTTAAAGAAGTTGTGAAAGAAATTTTGTAACAACTGAAAAAGAGGAGAGATGTGGGGACTTTGGTCTAAAATAATGTTGTTTATCTATAATTCAAAATAATAAAAAGCTATCAATTTTCATCGATAGCTTTTCTTAGTAGCCAGTTTTTAAATTTAACATATTTTTTTGGATTTGATAGACAATCATATCCGAAAGCTGCTCTGGCATTTTCATTTTGTTCTAATTGAGATGCTCTTTCAATCGATTGTGTTTCAAGTAGTGAATTTTGTACCTCAAATAATTGCTTTTGTGTATATTCATTCATAAACATCGTTCTCATCTCCCACAAATTCTCTTGTTGTCTTCATCATAAAGGAAGATTGTTCCAAACACTTCCGTTACAAGATGGAAAAAGAATCATAAATGTGGGTGAGAAAAAATCAGTCTTTTGACTGATAGAATTAACTTAACATCTTAGAAATACCAACATAATAAAGAGGAAGAATCGTAATGACAAGATGGCTATAGAAAAATAAACGGGAATAGTAGGTCGATTTTGTTTCAAAGGCAATAGATGCTAATAATGCCCCTAGTAAACTTGTACAACAAAACAGGCTTAATCCAAACCCATCACCAAGTCGTGCATGAAAAAGAATAAAGCCAAGAGCGGACCCATTAACTAATAAAAGAAAAAAGGAGATTAATAGGAAAAAATTCGAACTTTTTAGCATGTACAACACCTCTCATAGCATGTATATGTATGAGAAACAACAGCAATGACAGAGAAGAGAGATCACAAGAAAAAGAGTCACTTTCCCTTTGGAGAAAGTGACTCTTAATTATGAAACAATATCAAAATATGTTTCATCGTTACAAATAATAAACAATTTTGCATCGCTTGGAATAGGTTGATGAAGCTTGCTTATAATGGACATATCATTTCCGTTGGAAAGAAGAATGGCCCCTTTTGCTGACAAAGCAATGCTTGCATCTTGATACGTTTTCCACTCTGATTTTTTAGAAATAGAGTAAAGGTCATATCCCTCATGACTTGTTAGTTGGCGAATAATTTCACTAGAACCATTAAACAAAATAGACCTAGCGGCTAAGTGGGCAGCGGTGTCATTTGCGGTAATATATTCGTTCACATTTACATGGTTGAAGGCATGAATATGATTTGAATTGGACACTTCACAAATCGTATAAATATGCTGATTATGTTCTTTTTCAATTCCTTTTATCATAGAAGCAATTAATAGTGTATGTCCATCTGCCTGTGAAGCTGTTAGAACATCATCTGGTGAAAAAACCATAATAGATTTAGAACTTAATATATTAGCTTGATAAAGAACATCAATACTTGCAGGGTTTCCATTTACAAATTCAACCCGTTCGTGTTGAAGTGGGATTTTTGAAATGTTTTCATCAACAATGACAACTCGAACATGCTCAAAAGTCTTTAAAAGCTCCTCTAAAGTAATGGCGGCTTTTTTTGTCCAGTTAATTAATAAAATGTGGTTCTTCGTTGTGATTTTCAATTTTCCTTCCTCCTTTAAGCGTTTTCTGATACTAAAGAAGTCAATTACTTTACCAATGAAGATACTCATTAAGCCAATTCCTACAATGTACAGAAACATAGCGAAAATTTTTCCGTTTACAGTTGTAGGTGAAACATCACCATAACCAACTGTTGCAACAGTCGTCATTGTCCACCATAATCCTTCGAAAGGGCTTGTAAAAGTTTCTGGTTCAATATAATAAACAATATAGCTGCTTGCTAATATTAACGATAATGTTGCAAAAATAAGTATCCAGTTGTTCATATGTATGACTTTCATAAAGAATCGAATTAAAAACACAGGGAACACTCCTTTCGCTTAGTCTAAAACAATCAGTCATAAGAAAATCTTAACATATTTAAGTATATATATAATATGAAATTGGTTATCTATTGGAAAAAAAGATACGGGACAGTCCTTGTATGGACTGTCCCGTATCCTTTTAATTAACTGCAATCTTATTGTCAACAACATCTATATCGATTTGTGTTATATTTTCTTGATCTAAAAGAAGATCAGTTATTTGATCTTCTACATGCTCTTGTATGGCACGGCGAAGTGGGCGGGCACCAAAGGAGGGGTGATAGCCTAGTGCAGCAAGTTTTTCTTTTGCTTCATTAGTAACAGTAATCGAGATATTTTGTTCTGCTAATGTTTCAGCTAGCTCTTTTATCATTAATGTAACAATTTTTAAGAGATCTTCTTTTTCAAGGGAAGAAAACTCAATGATATTATCAAATCTATTAAGAAATTCTGGTTTAAAGAATGAACCAAGTGATTGTAATAGTTGACTTTCTTCTACAGCTGTGTTTGATGATGTTTCAAATCCAACGGTTATACGTTTTTCACCTACGCCTGCATTACTTGTCATAATAATAACAGTATCCTTAAAGCTGACAGTACGACCTTGACTATCTGTTAATCTGCCATCCTCTAAGATCTGTAGGAACAAGTGTTGCACATCTGGATGAGCTTTCTCAATTTCATCTAATAGAATGATACTATAAGGATTGCGGCGAACTTTTTCAGTTAGTTGACCGGCTTCATCATGCCCTACATAACCTGGAGGGGAGCCAATAATTTTTGAAACAGCATGTTTCTCCATATACTCACTCATATCTAGGCGTATCATTGCGTCTTTTGAGCCAAAAAGTTCTTCTGCTAATGACTTTGTTAATTCTGTTTTACCAACACCGGTTGGTCCAACGAATAAGAAGGAACCAATTGGTCGAGCCTTGGATTTAAGACCAGCACGACTTCTTCGGATTGCTTTTGATACCTTACGAACAGCATCTTCTTGTCCAATGACTTTTTCTGTAAGACTTTTCTCTAAATGCTTCATTTTTGATTGCTCATGACTTTGAAGCTTTCCAACTGGAATTCCTGTTTTCTTTGCTATAATGGATTGAATGTCCTCTATAGAAACAACAAGCTTTTCATTTGTTGATTTTTCACTATTTAACTGCGATTCAAGATGAGCTTCTTCATCTCTTAATTTAGCAGCTAATTCGTAGTCTTCGTTTTTAGTAGCTTCTTGTTTTTTTAGTGAAATATGTTTTAGACGTTCTTTTATCTCTTCATCACTTTCATTTTTTAACATTAAGTTCTTTTTAGAACCAGCTTCATCCAACAAATCGATTGCTTTATCAGGAAGATATCGGTCTTGAATATAACGATGTGAAAGGGAAACGCAGGCTTCAATAGCTTCATCAGAATAAGATACATGATGATATTGCTCGTACTTATCTTGAATACCTTTTAAGATTTCAATCGCTTTATCAATTGTTGGTTCATGAACCATTACTGGCTGAAAGCGTCGCTCAAGTGCAGCATCTTTTTCAATTTTTCTATATTCTTTTAATGTTGTAGCACCTACAACTTGTAGCTCTCCTCTTGCCAGAGCTGGTTTTAGGATATTACCTGCATCCATTGACCCCTCTGCTGAACCAGCCCCAACAAGCTGATGAATTTCATCTATGAATAATATAATGTTTTTACGATTTTGTAGCTCTTCTATAATCTTCTTCATTCGTTCTTCAAATTGACCTCTAATCCCTGTATTTGCAACAAGTGATGCTACATCTAAGAGATAAACCTCTTTATTTGTAAGTTTTGCTGGAACAGATCCGTTTGCAATCTTCAAAGCAAGACCTTCCACGACAGCTGTTTTACCTACGCCTGGTTCTCCAATTAACACGGGATTATTTTTGTTTCGGCGGTTTAAGATTTCAATCATTCGCTCAACTTCTTCATCACGGCCAATCACAGGATCGATTAAGCCTGCTCGTGCAGCATGAGTTAAATTACGGCCAAGTTGGTCAAGAATTCCACCACCGCTGGATTGAGTTTTTGGTTGAGCGTTTTCCGCTGATGATCCTTGTTGTTGAAATTCTTTCATAAATTGTTCAAATGGAAACGAAGGAAATCCCCCTGCAAATCCTGAAGGGATAGCTTGTTTATACATTGAATAGCAGTCTTTACATAATGTTAGTTGCTTATGTTGATTATTTATTTGAACGTTTAAATGAACTGTAGCTTGCTTTGATTGACAATTTTCACACATCATCTTTAAAACTCCTTTTCATTAATAATTTATATAGAAAAGATTTCTGTGAAAGAGTTTGATCTTTATTGACCAATAGGATAAAAAGAAAGAGGTCTTATGTTTGACCTTCTTTGATCATAGTATACTTTGACCTTTTTTGACTTTCAAGTGTTTTGCCTGAATTTCTGAAATGGGATTTCTTTACAGGAATTTTAAAAGAGGTTATGAAAATGAAGTGAATCATCTCTATTTACGCTCATATAATGATACAAGCTGTTTAACTATAGTGAGGTGTAAAGGATGAGGAGATCTTGGATTGCCTCGTTTCAAGTCGCTGCTGTTTATGTAGGAACAGTAGTAGGAGCTGGATTTGCGACTGGACGAGAAATAGTTGAGTTTTTTACAAAATACGGTATTTTTGGACTTGCAGGTATTTTATTAGTGGGTTTTATTTTTGTTTATATTGGGACGAAAATGCTCATCCTATCAAAGCGAATTAACGCAGCTTCTTATCAAGATTTAATGATCTTTTTATTTGGTAAGAAAATAGGAAGATTTATAAATATTTTTATGCTCATCATATTATTAGGATTAACCTCTATCATGTTGTCAGGTGCAGGAGCAATATTTAAAGAACAGCTTGGTCTTTCTGTAAGGTTAGGTGTTATTATTACGATTTTATTAACAATAGCTGTTATGTTTTTTGGAATTAAGGGGTTATTTAGTGTAAATATCATCGTAGTACCGATGCTGATTCTATTTAGTACAATTCTAGCTGTTCAATCTTTCTCTATTGAAGCTTTAAGTGTAATGCCCGATAAAACATCTGCCACGTTTAAATGGATTCTTTCTGCTGTTTCTTATGCAGCCTTTAATTTAACAATGGCTGCAGCTGTTTTAGTGCCTTTAGCAAATGAAATTCAAGATGAGAAAGTCTTGAAACGGGGAGGAATCCTTGGGGGAGTCTTTTTAACCGCAATCCTAATTAGCAGTCATATTGCTCTTTCGACTCTTCCTAACGTTATGGATTATGACATACCGATGGCCGAGGTAATGAAAACAACTTTTTATGCCATTTATTTTATTTACATAGCTGTTATATATGGTGAAGTTTTTACCTCAGTTATAGGCAATTTATATGGTTTAGAAAGACAAGTAGCATCGTTTCTCAATATACCTAGTATGATTATTGTTTGCTCTATACTATGTGTAGCCGCTTTTATAAGTAAATTTGGGTATAGTTCATTAATTTCTACATTATATCCGATCTTTGGTTATGTTTGTTTAGGAGTACTTCTGTTATTAATGATTAAAAGAGTTCCTGAGTAACTGTGCAAATTTAACGACCGTGTTAGATGCTTGTATTGTTAAGCTATTTCAACACGGTCGTTAATGCTTTATACTAATAGGACAAGTTGTGCAAAGTGGAGGGCGAATATGGAACGAATTGCAATTATCTCGGATATTCATGGAAATATTCCTGCGTTAGATGCAGTTTTAGATGACATAAAACAAAAAAAGATTCAACGTATTTTTTGTTTAGGAGATTTAGTTGGAAAAGGACCTGATTCTTATAAAGTTATTCAGAAAATAAGACAAAGCTGTGAAAAAGTTATAAAAGGGAATTGGGATGACTTCATTACAAAGGAAACTGAATTTGAATCATTGAAGTGGCATCAACATCAATTAACAGCGGATCAAAATCTTTATTTGGAGTCATTGCCTTTTTCTTATGATTTTTATATGAGCGGAAAACTGATCCGATTATTTCATGCTTCACCACATAGCGTCTATACAAGAGTCCAGCCTTGGGATTCAATTGAGACACGATTAGGTATGTTTACTAATACGGATTACACCGGATTAAGCACTTATCAACCGGATGTTGTTGGTTATGGTGATGTTCATCATGCTTTTATTCAACATATAGATGGGAAAACACTATTTAATACAGGAAGTGTAGGCAATCCTTTAGACCTCACTCAGGCTTCTTATACGATCGTCGAAGGGGAATATGATTCTAAAAGGGAAGCGGCTTTAATATCACCTTTGTACGAGTACCATATAATATTGAAAGAGCTATCCAATTAGCTAAAGATGCAGAAATGCCTGACCTAGAGCCATACATACAAGAGTTAACAACAGCAAAGTACAGAGGTTTAAACAATTAGATAGAGGTACTTTTATAAAAGCAATCAAAACAATCTTGATTGCTTTTTTATATGTAAGGTCTAGTAAAATTTATAGGTGTCCTGGCAGGTTTTATTGAAAGAGGTTTTGAAAAAAATATGTAAATCCTGGTAAATTTTTAAATATGCTCATTTACGGTCAAATAATGTTGTTTTTCATTGAAAAAGGTATTATTAAACGAATTATCACATATTTATTAAGAAAATCACCAAAGTGTTACGTTTGACTGTATTGTTTCTTTCGTATTATGATAACTTTAACTAAAACTGTGGGGTGATAATATGGGGCAGTGTTAAAAATAAATAGTATTGTTATCGCATCCCTTATTGTACTCCAAGCGGACGCCGATAATAAGAATAGATGTATATAGGTTTTGTGTTAGACTTAACTCTCAGGAGGTGACTCCTTTTCCGTTTTTTTACGGAGAAAGGAAGCTTATTTGGACATAGTAAATTTGTTGCTTGTTGCAATTTTAATCGCTCTTACGGGTTTTTTCGTTGCTTCTGAATTTGCGATCATTAGAATTAGGAGCTCTCGTATTGACCAATTAATTGCAGAAGGAAACAAAAAGGCAAGTGCCGCGAAGAAAGTCATTAATAACCTTGATGAATATCTATCGGCTTGTCAATTAGGAATAACCATTACTGCTCTTGGGTTAGGTTGGTTAGGTGAACCAACCATAGAACACATGTTAAAACCAGTGTTTCAGCAGTATGATCTACCTTCATCCGTGTCAACAGTGTTATCATTTTCAATTGCGTTTGTGACGATTACATTTTTGCATGTTGTTGTAGGTGAATTAGCTCCAAAAACAGTAGCCATCCAAAAGGCTGAAGCTGTTAGTTTATGGTTTTCTAAGCCATTAATGGCATTCTATATTATAATGTACCCATTTATTTGGGCTTTAAACGGATCTGCTCGATTTATTACAGGATTATTTGGTTTTAAGCCTGTATCGGAACATGAAATGGCGCATAGTGAAGAAGAGCTTAGAATCATTCTTTCTGAAAGTTTTAAAAGTGGTGAAATTAATCAATCTGAATTTAAGTATGTGAATAAAATATTTGAATTTGATAACCGAATTGCGAAGGAAATAATGGTGCCTCGAACGGAGATTGTTTCGTTATCGATTGATGCTACAATTCAAGAGCAATTAGAAATTATTAAGGACGAAAAATATACACGATATCCAATTGTAGATGGTGATAAAGATCATATCGTTGGAATTGTAAATATTAAAGAAATATTCACTGACTTAATACACTTTGAAAATCAAAAAACGTTTACAATTGATAAATATGTAAGACCGATTATTCAGGTGATCGAATCAATACCTATCCATGAATTGTTGCTTAAAATGCAAAGAGAAAGAATTCATATGGCCATATTAATTGATGAATATGGTGGTACAGCCGGCTTGTCACGGTTGAGGATATTCTAGAAGAAATTGTTGGAGAAATACGTGATGAATTCGATGCTGACGAAGTTCCGCTTGTTCAAAAATTAAATGATACAAAATATATCATTGATGGCAAAGTATTAGTAAGCGAAATAAATGAGCTATTAGGTCTTGATATCGATGATTCTGATGTTGATACAATTGGTGGTTGGGTACTTACAGAACAATATGACATCAAAAAAGGTGACTATATTGAATTTGGATCACATATGTTTAAAGTACATGACATGGAAAACCATCACATTCGTTCGCTAGAAATAACAAAGATTCCACAGGTTTTACCAAATCCAGCGTTGCTTGATAAAGAAGTAGCCACTTCATAATAGAAGAACCTACAAAAAATGTAGGTTCTTTTTGTTATTTAAGATTATTAGCCTCTTATACCAAGAAATGACTTTTGATATAAGATTGTTTAAGAATGAAAGTTCTCTTTAAGGTAAAAATATTAAAAGCTTCTGAAATGAGGCTAATACGCTAAAAAGGGGTTTTTGGTATGACACAATCAAAATCACAAAAGAAACGTCAATGGACGGTTCGAAAACAATCTCAAAATCCTCATGGTAAAGTAAAATCCTTTGACCAGCTTTTAGAAGAAGCAGGTAAAAAAGAATAAAATAAGAAAGGTGGGTGAGTGTTCACCTCACCTTTCTTTGAGAAGTAATTCTTGTATTTTCTTTTGTTTATTACATTCTTTTGCTATCGATTTTAATAGCTTATTTAAAAAATCCCGATCTTTTGACAACCACTTTACTTCGTTTAATCCTTCCACAATATAAAAGGAAAAATCCCAAACAGAGTTTCTGATGTATTGGGTATTTCCTTGTGCAATAAACGAAAGGGCTTTTAATATTGAAGCCATAACAGAAACATCTTCTCTGGCATAATAACGAATTTGATAAAAGCATTCATATAGATAGTCATCAAAAGATGGCTTTTCAAAGATCAGACGCAATTGGTGATGTTCATCATAATGAAAAGGTGTGGCTAAATGTTTCTTTCCTAATAGTGACAAGATTTTTGCTAAATGATTGATACTATTTATCGCTGTATAAGGATCGTTGATTCCTGGTGAAACAGCTCTTAGTGCGATTTCAACTAATTTTTGTAAACCAAAATGAACATCCTGAACAGGCTCTTGATCGGATGAAATTGTTATAAAAGTTGAATACATTTTTGATTTTGAGACATCTCTAAGGCCCCAGATTGAAAAAAGAACGGTATCTTCATCAACATACTTACCAAGATCTTGTTCTAGCTTTATAATTAAATCATCTTTTGATGCTTGAGAAATTATTTTTTCAAGTTCAATATACTCAATATATCCCGAACGCTTGCTGTAAAGAGAGTAAGGCTTAACTGTTTGAATTTCATCATATTCCCAATTCTCCCATGGTGGGTCCTCCCTAAATTCCTGTTCATCAACAAAATGCTTATGAATAGATGTAATTGTTTTTTTCGTGATATTGAAAATTAAGTTACTTACTTTTATCCATGTTGTAACATGATGAATAAAAAAGACAAACATTCCCAAGCAAATGATTGACACGAATATGGCTAGTGTTGGAACAATAAAAAGTGTACTGTTATCATTTTTTCGTACTAATAATAATAAAATAATTGTATAGATAAAACCTCCAATAAAAATTCCGAGTACACGCTGTGTATGATGATCTGTAATAAAATTTTGTAATGTCCTGGGAGAAAACTGTGATAAATAGGTTGTTAGGACTACAAGAATTGATGAAAATGTAATAGTTGTCATCGTTAGTAAGGAAGTTGCTAAAGAACTTAATATTGTTTGTGAAAGGTTCATATCAGATAGAAAAAGATCTGGAATTTTTGTATAAAAAGGTTGATTCATCAGATAACGATCTAAAAACATGCTTAGTACGGCCAAAATAAAAGCAAATATTCCATATACTGTTGGCAAATACCAAAAGCTGGATCGAACCCGAATAATGAGTTGTTTTAGTGACAAAAGAAAGTTTCCCAATCAATAAATCCATTGCAAATTGAATTTATTCGTGATATATTTTCTAAGTTGAAAATTTAACAGTAAATCCGATTTTAGACGTAAAGAAATCGGGAGAGGTTCTAGCACAACCCTCTATAAAAAACTATGATATCTTTGATATAAAGTTTTATATAGAACAATGCTGGACACCTCGAATTTTTTATTCGAAGGTGTTTTTTGTTTACCATATTACAAATAACGAACATATAGATTTTTTAAGTTTGTGTTATTTACCAATTGTTATTCATAGGAAAGGAACGGTTAGAATGAAAAATGAAAAAGCAGTCGTTGTTTTCAGTGGCGGACAAGATAGTACAACATGCTTATTTTGGGCGTTAAAGCAATTCAAGGAAGTAGTGGCTGTAACATTTAATTATAATCAACGCCACAGCTTAGAAATTGAGGTTGCAAAATCTATTGCTGAGGAACTTCATGTTAAGCATCATATTTTAGATATGCATTTACTAAATCAGCTAGCACCTAATGCGTTAACAAGAACGGATATTGAAATTGAACAAAAAGATAGTGAGCTACCATCTACTTTTGTACCAGGTCGTAATCTACTATTTTTATCGTTTGCAACAATTTTGGCAAATCAAATAGGTGCAAAACATATTGTAACAGGTGTGTGTGAAACTGATTTTAGCGGTTACCCAGATTGTCGAGATGCATTTGTTAAATCATGTAATGTAACGTTAAACCTAGCACTGGATAAACCATTTGTTATTCATACACCGCTAATGTGGATTAATAAAGCGGAAACTTGGAAATTGGCTGACGAGCTTGGGGCGTTAGATTTTGTTCGAGAAAAAACATTAACATGCTATAACGGTTTGATAGCAGAAGGCTGTGGTGAGTGTCCAGCTTGTGAGTTAAGAAGAAAGGGACTTGAGGAATATCTAGTTGAAAAAGGAGTGAGTGTTAAATGATTCAGCAGATTTATCCGCAGGTTCAGCATTCATATCAATTTGAGTTAAACAAAGATATGCATATAGCAGCAGCACATTATATCCCTCATGAAGATGCTGGGAAATGTCAGAAGGTACATGGACACACATATTTTGTCAATATTACAATTGCTGGTGATAAACTTGATGAATCAGGTTTTCTTGTGAATTTTGCTTCATTAAAGAAACTTATTCATAACCGCTTTGATCATTCGCTATTAAACGATCATACTGATCTTTTTTCAGAGGAAGACTCTAATTATTTTCCGACGACTGAAGGAGTAGCCAGAGCCATTTATGAAGTAATTCAAAATGAGCTTGATACAAAAGCGAATAAACCAAAATGTGTTCAAGTTTTTGTAAGAGAAACACCTACAAGTTATGTTGTGTTCCGTCCTAAGCGCAAGGAGGGATAAGAATGAAGAAAGTTCCCGTATTAGAAATTTTTGGTCCAACCATACAAGGTGAGGGGATGGTCATAGGTCAAAAAACAATGTTTGTTCGAACAGCTGGCTGTGATTATTCATGTAGTTGGTGTGATTCAGCTTTTACATGGGATGGATCGGCTAAAGATGATATCAGACAAATGACAGCTGCTGATATTTGGACGGAACTAGTTGAAGTAGGCCAAGACCGGTTTTCGCATGTGACGATATCAGGAGGAAATCCAGCTTTGCTTGGAAATCTTCGAGAGCTTATCTTTTTGTTGAAGGAGAAAGGGATAAAAATAGCTATTGAAACTCAAGGTAGTAAATACCAAGAGTGGCTGAAGGATATCGATGATTTAACCATTTCTCCAAAGCCACCTAGCTCTGGAATGAAAACAGACTTTGAAAAACTAGACTTTATTATTACTGAATTAGATAGATTAGAAAGATCTCATTGTATTAGTTTAAAAGTTGTTATCTTTAATAAAGAAGACATTCAGTATGCTAAAAATGTTCATCTTCGCTATCCAAACCTTCCATTTTATCTTCAAGTAGGAAATGATGATGTACTTGGAGGAGATACGGAAAAGCTTGTGCAGAACCTCTTAGGAAAATATGAGTGGCTAATTGATCAAGTGATAGATGATAAAGACCTAAATTCTGTGCGAGTGTTGCCGCAGCTTCATACGCTGGTCTGGGGAAATAAACGAGGTGTTTAATGTTGAAAGAGAGGGAAATTATTATGGCTGGAAGAAAAAGCGATGAATTAAATGATGTTACGTTACTTGGGAATCAAGGAGTAAACTATTTGTTTGAATATTCTCCACAAATTTTAGAAACTTTTGATAATAAGCATCCGAATCGCGATTACTTTGTAAAGTTTAATTGTCCGGAGTTTACTTCATTATGTCCGATTACGAATCAACCTGATTTTGCCACAATATATATTAGCTATATTCCTGATATAAAAATGGTTGAAAGCAAATCTCTGAAATTATATTTATTTAGCTTTAGAAACCATGGTGATTTTCACGAAGATTGTATGAATATTATTATGAATGATTTAATTGAGTTAATGGATCCACGATATATCGAAGTATGGGGTAAGTTTACACCACGTGGTGGGATTTCAATTGATCCTTATACGAATTATGGTAAGCCTGGTACAAAGTATGAGAAAATGGCTGAATACCGTATGATGAATCATGATCTATATC
This sequence comes from Metabacillus endolithicus, assembly GCF_023078335.1. Taxonomy (GTDB): domain Bacteria; phylum Bacillota; class Bacilli; order Bacillales; family Bacillaceae; genus Metabacillus; species Metabacillus endolithicus. Next base: position 4,331,268 of record NZ_CP095550.1, read on the forward strand.
CAGAAACAGTTGATAATCGATAGATTTTTGGTTTAATAAGGTGTGTCCTATGGACATGCCTTTTTCATTATTTATGTAATAAAAGTTACTGCTTGATTAAGAAGAGGAAAAGTGTAATAGTCATGAGAGGATGGTTATTTATACTGAGGGTTTGTTTCATTATTTAGATTGTGTAATACATACCGATAAATTCAATATTTAACTCTTTTCCAAGGACTTCTGTAAGTAATTTAAGTTCTGCCATTGCTTCTAAAATATGGTTAGCATTAATGGTTAGTTCTTTTGAGTCGATAGCAAATACAAATTTCTTCATTTTATCGTCCCCTTTCACTTCTTTTCATTATAATATGTTAGAAAATCTCACAGTTATAGAGATATGTAAGAGAATCTGACAATGTTTATTATAAGAAACAGCGCATTTAGCGCTATTTCTTATTTACATCTTTGCCTATGTTTTTAACAGCATCAGTTATCGCATTAGACACTTGGTCAACTGTTTCCATCATTCCACCGTGAAGCTGACCATCAGCACCAAGCTCATTCTTTTTCTTTTCTGAATCAATTGGATTAGAGATTCTCGCCATATTAACACCTCCTATTTCTTATGATGTGTATTGAATGTGTATTTAATCTAAATAATTTCCATAATAGTGAAATATGATAGAACTAAGGTGAATGGAAGGAGGTTTCGGTTATGCAATTTGATGAAGCGGCGAAGCTACGAAAAGAATGGATGGATAAAGGTGAACCAGCTTGTCAACATCCTGAACTTGAGCAACGGTACCTAGGACAGTATGCAGGTGATTACGCATGTATCGTTTGTGGTGAAACATTTATATCACCACCACTAAAAGTTCAAAGTAGTGAAGATAAAAAATAAAAGGTAAAGCGCGAAGAAATCGGTTTCTTCGCGCTTTACCTTTTATTAAGAAAAAGAGTCTTTAATGATTTTATAGTTTTTATGATTTACAACAGTGCGTCTATCAAGATCTAAGTCTTTAAAATTTTCCATATATGTTAAATCAACAATGACGGAATTTTCATTTACTTTTTCAACAACACCTGTTAAACCATCCCTGAATTCTATGATACTACCTACTTTAGCGATCTTCATTGCCTCGCTCCTTTACATATTCTTCTATGATTAGTTTTATTTACTAATCTTTCTCGTATACGCTTACGCCTTGAGCTTAGGCGCAATTTAAATTTATAAATATTCTCTATTAGAATTATTTAACACTATTTTTGTTAGTAAGTAAAGCCTTTCTACTAAATTTGTTAAATAATTTACAAAACATGGAAGTGTTTTTTAGTGAAATGCAAATTATAATGCTAAGTCAATGATGGAATAGGAAGATTCATGGTATATTAATAAAATAATTTTTGTAATAAGGAGCGGTTTTATGGTAAATACAGGTCTTGTATTAGAAGGTGGCGGTATGCGCGGAATTTATACTGCGGGGGTATTAGAGTATTTTATGGAAAAAGACTTATATTTTCCATATGTTATTGGTGTATCTGCTGGAGCGTGTTTTGGTGCCTCTTATCTTTCTAGGCAAAAAGGAAGAAATCGACAAGTTAACATTGATATGGTTTCACACCCAAAATATCTTTCTTTTAGAAATTTAGTGAAGCAACGACAATTATTTGGAATGGATTTTCTATTTGATGAAATACCAAATAAGCTTGTTCCTTTTGATTTTGAGACCTTTTATAACACCCCCGAAGAGTTTGTCGTTACGACAACGGATTGTCATACAGGGAAGCCTGTTTATTTTAGTAAAGAAGACTATGGTAAAGATCTATTGAATGTAATACGAGCTTCAAGCTCATTACCTTTTATTGCTCCAGTTGTAGAATATAAAGGTAAACATTTGTTAGATGGAGGAATTGTGGATTCAGTTCCAATCAAAAAAGCTGAAAAGGATGGATTAAAAAAGAACGTAGTTATTCTTACAAGGGATCATACTTATACTAAGAAAAAATCTAATATTAAGTGGTTATTATCGAAAGTTTATGGACATTATCCAGAGTTGGTGGAATCTGTTTTATCAAGATATAACATGTATAATCAAACAATAGATCATATAAAAGAAGAAGAGAAGAAGGGGAATATTTTTGTTATTCAACCAAGTTCAAAAGTGAAAGTTGGGAGAATTGAAAGAAATCAAACAAAACTAGAGGAATTATATACACTTGGCTTCGAGGATGCCAGAAGAGAATATGATAAAATGCAAAAATGGTTGGAGAGTTAAGAGAAGCTATTGATTGGCAAATTTCAATAGATCTTTAAACTCGATTGATTTAAAATGAATGTGTTATTAGTCATTAAATGTAGCTGAAAAAATAGGAATTGGAGAAAAAGCGATGGATGGGCAAACTGTTACTGAAATACTGGATAAATTAAGAGACGGAGAATTAAACGAATACCATGTCACAAAAGAACAATTTTTTATATTTCGTGAGGTTCTTGTGAACCGCGAAGATTTTAAACATTTTCGAGGAATTGCTAAACAAGGTGGAAGTGTAATATATCGCTATTTAAAAGAGCCAAGAAGTTAGATGATCTAATTTCTCGGCTCTTTTTATATTGTTTAATAAAATTAAGCAAATTACACTATTTTTAAATAACAATTACATTGATTAAGAGTATTAACAAGACCTCTATCCTAAAGGTTCATACCATACTATAAAAAAACGAGTCTTTTTGCTTACTTTCTACTAAGAAGTTTGGTAATTGACCGATTTTATGTCCGTACCACGGAACAAAACATTTGCCATTGCTACCAGATATTGAGGGGTGTATTAGAGGGAGTATCCTGTTAGTCTTGTGTATGTGGCCAAGCGAGCTTGGTTAATACATTACGAACCTTTAGGAGGTTACGAATCTATGAAAAAAACAATCTTAAAACTTGTTGCTGTTTCAACATTAGCTTTTTCGCTTATTGCGATGACTGCTCCACAATCTAAAGCTAGTGCTGCAACAACACATCAAGTACAATCAGGAGATACGTTCTGGATAATTGGTAAAAAGTATGGAGTTCCTGTTAAAACTTTAATGTCAACAAATAAAAAGTCTTCTCATTTATTATTTATTGGTGAAAAACTTGTTATACCTCAAACGATCACAGCAGCAGAAATGGATTTATTAGCACGACTTGTAAATGCGGAAGCAAAAGGTGAACCATATGCCGGGAAGGTTGCTGTTGCATCGGTTGTACTAAACCGTGTTGATAGTTCGTTATTCCCGAATTCGATTTCAAGTGTTATTTATCAGAAAGATCAAGGTTATTATGCTTTTACTCCTGTTCAAAATGGAGCAATTAATTCACCTGCAGATGCATCAGCAAAGGCAGCAGTAAAAGAAGCCTTAGCTTTCCGAGGAATGGGAAAAGGTTCATTATATTTCTATAACCCTAAAACAGCAAAAAGCACTTGGATTACATCACGTCAAGTGACCGTGAATATTGGTAATCACCGCTTTGCAAAATAATGAAATCACTTAGTACATCACAATTGTGATGTACTTTTTTGCATTATAAGATGTATTTCCATGACTAAAATGAATAGTCTATTTTTTGTTATCACACTCCTATAATAGTAAGAATATTATCGCTAAAATTTGGCAACATAAGAAAAAAGTATGTCAATGAAAGCGTGTGGAACGATGAATAAAATGACGTATGAAGGTGGCAGAGAAAAGCTATCGTTAGTACAGGTATTAGCAAGATTCAGAACTTCTTCTGACTTTATTCAATATGAAGCTGAGACTTCTCAGGTTAAGTACTGGGTATCTTACTTAAGGACAATGGTTGATATGCAGACTCTTCAAAAAAGTATTATGCCTTTTTTAAAGAGTGGAGATTGGAAGACTCTGGATGAACTACAAAATGGAATACCAATCGAAAATATCATTATCACGATCGATACAGATGTGATTAAGGAAAAGCTATTAGACGGATACATTCTTATTTGCTTAACAGAATATGGATTGCCTGGTTTATTAATTAAAGCAACAATTAATAAAGCGCGTGATGTTTCACTACCAGAAGTTGAGTTTAGTGTAGTAGGTCCTAAAGAAGCCTTTGTAGAATCAATTGAATCTAACATTAATTTAATCCGAAAACGAATTCCTGATGAAAAACTACGTATTTTTGAATTAAAAGTCGGTAAGCTTTCAAAAACAAAGGTAGCAATATTGTATATAGAAGGAATTGCGAATGAGGAGAATGTTAACACGGTTAAACAAAGGATTAAAAACATTAAATTTGATCAAATTAGTGACAGCTCCTTTATTACACAAATGATTTCTGATAATCATAATTCTCCTTTTCCACAGCTATTGGATACGGAACGCCCTGACAGGGTATCATCCATTTTAGCGGAAGGAAAGGTTGGTGTTATTGTTGATGGATCTCCACATGTATTAATTGGACCCACAACGTTAGTGGAGTTTTTTTCAGCATTTGATGACTATTTTTATAATTGGTTAAATGCTTCTTTTTTTAGACTGATTCGATTATTTGCAGTAGCATTTTCTATTTTAGTAACACCTATTTATGTTGCAACCTTAACTTACCATTATGAATTAATACCAGGTGATTTATTAAATACTCTCATTTCATCGAGAAGGGTCGTACCATTGCCACCTATACTAGAGGCATTGTTTTTAGAATTAACAATTGAGCTTTTACGTGAAGCAGGGGCACGCCTTCCTACCAAAGTTGGGCAAACAATAGGTATTGTTGGAGGGATTGTTATTGGAACAGCTTCTGTAGAAGCAGGTCTAACAAGTAACATATTACTGATTATTGTTGCATTATCTGCACTTGCATCTTTTACAACACCTATTTATGCAATGGGTAACACTATACGAATGCTGCGCTTCCCATTTTTATTATTAGCAGAATGGTTGGGGCTGCTGGGGTTAATGCTCTGTTTTTGTTTTCTTATGACACATTTATTAAGATTAACCTCCTTAGGCAGACCTTTTTTAGAGCCAATTTACCCTCCTAGAACAAAAGATATGAAAGATGCTTTAATTAGACTTCCATTTTCCTTATTGTCTAAACGACCGTCACAATTGCGAACAAATAACCCAATTAGATTTCCTTCTAAAAAGGCAAAAATGAATAAAGATATAGATGAATGAGTGAGGTGAGTGGACAAAATGAAAGTAGCAGAGCGTTTCCAAGTATCACATTTTTTGGTGTTCTATTTGATCCACTCACTTCAATTTGGTGTAGGTGTATTAGGATTTCAAAGAATTGTAGCTGAAAAATCGGGAAGAGATGCTTGGATTGCGGTTATTATATCGGGAGTTCTTGTGCATATATCAGTATGGATGATTTTCCGTATTTTGAAAGATTTTGAAGGCAACATAATTGATGTACATAAAGACCTTTTTGGGAAATGGATTGGTGGACTTTTTAGTACTATTTTCGGTTTGTATTTTTGTTTACTTGCTATTACTGTTTTAAGGACTTATATAGAAATTATTGAAGTTTGGATGTTTCCAGATTTAAATATTTGGCTATTTACACTGATTTTCTTATTATTAGTCTACTATGTCATTAGTGGTGGTTTTAGAATTGTGACGGGGATCTGTTTTTTTGGGGTCGTTCTGCCTAGTTATTTATTATTCACCTTCTTATTTCCTGTGGAGTTCTCTGATTTATCTAATCTTGCCCCACCACTTAATCATTCTTTTAAAGACATGGCCAGTTCTACAAAAAGTATGTCATTAACCATCTTAGGCTTTGAGGCGTTATTAGTCTATTATCCATTTATTAAACGGCCTGAAAAGTCAAAAAAATGGGCGCATCTCGGAGTTGCATATAGTACATTACTATTCACGCTAATGATGATGGTTTCACTGGCTTATTTTAGTGAAGAACAATTACAAAAAAACGTGTGGGCAACGTTAACAATCTGGAAGATTGTTGAAATGCCTTTTGTGGAGCGGTTTGAATACATAGGAATTGCCAATTGGTGTTTAATCATTCTACCTAATGTTTGTTTAACATTTTGGTGTGCAAGCAGGTGCTTAAAGGATACTTATAAATTTAACCAAAGAATATTACTTGTGCTTGTTTTACTTCTGTCGTATTTTATTGTTTCTATGATGAAAACAAGGGATCAGATTAACTTTTTAAATGACTTTGTCGCACAGACAGGTTTTTATATGATGTTTGGGTATATTCCGGTCCTTTTCTTTCTCACTATATTGATAAAAAAAATAAAGGGGAGAAAAGTGTGAAGTATAGAGACTTAATCATACTTTTTCTAATGATAACGATTTTAACAGGATGTGTGGAAAAGGAGATCATAGATGATGTTAACCTGATTACAGCTCTTGGAGTTGATCTTGTTGAAGATCAAAAAATAAAAGGATCGGCAAATATTGATACATACATAAAAGATCAGCCGGTTACAGATCGTGTTATTGTCGAAGAATCTAAATTGGCTCGTGAGCTAGTGTCGAATATGCAAAAACAATCACCAGATCCCCTTGTTTTAGGTAAATTACAAATTGTTTTATTTGGTGAGAGTCTAGCGAAACAAGGGCTTACCGAGATGGTTGATACCCTTCAGCGCGATGCTTCAATTGGTGAGCGATTATTGCTGGTGATTACCAGGGGTGAAGCGAACGCCATTTTAGAATCTGATTTTGCAACTTTAGGTGCTGCCAAGTATTTAACAAATTTGGTCTTACAAAACAAACTGAATAGAGATCTGCCACGAACGAATTTACATTTGTTTCTTTATCAACATTATTCAAAGGGACAAGATCCATTTCTTCCAATTATAAAAAAAAATGAGAAGTCAGGTAGTGTTGAAATTGATGGGTTAGCTCTTATGAATGAAAAGAAAATGGTTGGTGAAATTTCGAATGAAAAGTTGTTGTTTTTTAAAGTATTAGCAGATCAATATACTAAAGGGGCTTATACAGTTGAAATGCCAGCTACAGGTGAATCAGTTGGTATTAAAAGTATTGCCTCGTCACGTGAGCTAAAGGTGGTTTCAACAAATCCAATCAAGGTGAAAATTAAGGTTCATATTGAAGGGTATATAAATGAGTTTACCGGAAAGAAAATTACACCTGAGGTAACAGGAGAAGTTGAGAAAGCCTTTAAAGAAATAGTAGAAAAAGAATCGTTAGCTCTAATTGAAAAATTTAAAGAGCTAAAAATAGATCCAATCGGAATAGGTGATGATCTTCGTTCACAGTCTCGTGCATTTCTGATCGATGAGTGGCGGGACAGAATACCTGAGTTAGAGGTGGACTTAGAGGCGGATGTTGTGATCACTGAGTCAGGTGTTATTGATTAGGCTATAAATTATGTGAATTTTAATGGAAAATAAAAGATGATTGTTTTATTTACAGGTCTTGTCTCATATCGTTTACTAATGGACTAGTCTAAAGATAAGGGGACAAGACATCATGAACACTTTTGTAAAAGGAACATTAATGCTTGTTATAGCGGCCTTTTTTGGTGAATGTTTAGAATTTTACATTAATATGATTTTAGCTCGTGAGTTAGGAGAAGAGGGTATGGGGCTTATATATGTCCATTTTACCGATTATCTTTTTTATTGTTATTATTGCGAGTTTAGAGCTGCCGATTTCTATTTCAAAATTTGTTGCTGAAAAGCATCGTGAAACACATTACTATATGTTAAAACATACTCTTTTGCTGACGATTATTTTTACATGTATATTTGTTGCAGCTGCTGTACTAACCTTTCCCCACTTACCATTTTTAAATACCTACCATCCTTATGTAAAGTGGTTGTTCGTCATTCTCATACCTGTTGTGTCATTTACATCGATTGCGAGAGGTTATTTTATGGGAGTACAACACATGGGGAAAATTGCATTTTCAAATTTTTTGAAAAAACTAGTGCAACTTGGAATTCTTTATTGGGTCTATCAATCCTTTCAGTTTCAGATTGAGCTAGCACTTCTTATTGCTTTAGCTACATTGATTGGAAGTGAGCTACTTGTAAGTGCATATTTAATTGCTGTCTATTTTATGGAATATCAAGTTCTCAGTAAGGAAAATAAAAAGTTTATACGTGGTAATAAGGTAAGGAGGTCTCTTTTTTCCGTCTCTTTTCCAACCACTGGATTGAGACTTTTTCATTCTTTTACACATGCTATTCAGCCATTCCTTGTAAAGGGTGCTTTAATAGCTGCTGGCTTTTCAAGTGTCATGGCCACTGAACATTATGGAATGCTAGCTGGTGTAGCTATGTCAATTGGATTTTTTCCAGCTTTTATTGGACATTCCTTAATGGTCATGCTTATTCCGAACGTATCAGAAGCATATGCGAATAACGATAATAACAAGTTAGTACGATTGTTGCAGCAGTCAATGGTCATTACATTACTTTATGGATCTATTTCAGTTATTGTCATGTATATGTTTGCAGAACCACTTTCTCGCTTATTTTTTGACTCTTCAACTGCTGCTTTTTATTTAAAGCTATTATGGCCGTACTTTCTTTTCCATTTTTTCATCATTCCTATGCAAGCCTATTTAATTGGTTTGGAACTCGTCAAGGATGCCCTTTTTCATACTGTATGGTCACATATCATATCATTTGGGATGATGTATGTATTAGGTTCTATGGAAGTTTTGCAAATGAAAGGAATTATTTTGGGGATGAATATGGGAGCTGTGCTCCTTATGCTCATGCATTACGTAACAATCTGCAATAAGCTTGAAGTAAGTGTGTATTTTATGAAAAAAAGATATACGTATTAATTGGAGATGAGATATGAGTAAAGGACCAGAAACAGCATCCTTTATTCATATTTTTTTTGTTTTATGGTAACAGTAAGCAGAGGAAATATCTTCAGGAGGGTGATTTAATGAACACATATAGCTTGTTACTCAAGACGCTACTCATCATTTTTATTATTTTTCCTGTTCATGCTGATAGTTCGCTCGCTCTTGAAAAAGGAGAAAAAGTAATTGATTTTACATTAAATACAACAGAAGATAAGAAATTAAATTTGGGAAATTTAAAAGGAAATGTAATGGTTCTTACTTTTTGGACTACATGGTGTTCTTATTGTCAGGAAGAAATGGCGGAATTGACGAAGTTTTACAAAGAAAAAAGATTGGATGGTATTGAGGTAGTTGGGGTTAACATAACTTCTGCAGAAAATAGCCAAAAAGAAGTTATCCATTTTGTAAAGCAATCAAAATTACCTTTTCCAGTAGTTTTGGATGTAAAGGGAGAGGTTTCAAAAAGTTATCAAGTCATTGGTATTCCAACGAGTTATATTATAGATGAAAATGGAATGATTAGAGAAAAAGTATTAGGGCCAATAACTGCCGAAATGTTACATCAGGCATTATTAGATCTTTAGGTCACTTTAAATAAACTTGATAAATGTTATAGCCTTTAATTGTTTTGCTTATAGTTGTTATTCTCACAGATTAATGAAAATTTAATATTATTAGGTAAGGGAGTACAGTTAGTGACAAGGATACTTGCATGATCTGTACTTTCTTTTTTTCTTTTAAAAGGTTAGCGCCTTATTTAGAGGGTATTGTTATTAATTAACTTATTGAGAATGCTTATTATTAATAATAATTATCATTTAATAATTATAATAATTATTACTTGAAAATAAAATGTTGTTTGCTATAATCATATTATACCTTAATTTAATCACATTTTGTTTGAATAGACCTAGGGAATTAATGAAAAATAAAGACTTTGATTATGAATGTTATTCTCAATTAGAGAGGCGGATGATTATGGAGACAAACACGGTAACTGGAATAAAACATCAAACAAATACGAAAAGTGAAAATCACTTTCTTAAAAATTGGATGGAACATATAGAGCTTATTAATGCACTCATTTCTGGTATTTTAATAGGTTTTGGATGGTTTTATAACAATCAGGGAAATGAAGCAATCGCGATTCCACTGTTTATTTTAGCCTTTATTATAGGGGGATTTGCAAAAGCAAAGGAAGGGATAGAGGAAACAATAGCAGAGAAAAACTTGAACGTTGAGCTGCTAATGATCTTTGCAGCAGTTGGTTCTGCTATTATAGGTTATTGGACAGAGGGTGCCATCCTTATTTTTATTTTTGCTCTAAGTGGTGCATTGGAGACCTATACAATGAATAAAAGTCAACGGGAAATTTCTGCATTAATGAGTTTGCAGCCTGAAGAGGCAGTGCTGTTAGTTGACGGAAAGGAAAGTCGAATTCATGTATCTTCCTTAGATATTGGTGATACGATTTTAGTTAAACCTGGTGAAAGAATCGCAACAGATGGTTTTATACTAACTGGTAAAACAAATATAGATCAATCTGCTATTACAGGAGAGTCTATGCCTGTTGAAAAAGATATAAATGATGAAGTATATGCTGGTACAGTTAATGGAAATGGGTCTATTACTGTATCTGTTACGAAGAAAAGTACAGAAACAATGTTTCAAAAAATATTAGATCTAGTTCAATCTGCACAATCGGAAAAATCACCTTCCCAACAATTTATTGAACGTTTTGAAGGCACATATGTAAAAGGAGTTTTATTATTAGTTGCTGCGATGATGGTATTACCACACTTTTTATTAGGGTGGACATGGAACGAAACAATATATCGTGCACTTGTCTTGATGGTGGTGGCATCACCTTGTGCTTTAGTTGCATCGATTATGCCGGCAACTTTATCAGCTATTTCAAACGGGGCAAGAAATGGTCTCTTATTTAAAGGCGGTATGCATTTAGAGAGTTTAAGTAAAACAAATGTTGTTGTCTTTGATAAAACAGGAACTTTAACAAAAGGCGAGCCAGCTGTTACAAATCTTATTACATCTGAAAATGTGAATCTTGAAGAATTCTACGAGGCAGTTCACTCAATTGAAAATCAATCAACACATCCACTTGCAAAAGCTATTGTTTCCAAAATGAACAAAGATTACCCAAATCTCCCGGCTAAAATGATCTCAGTGGATGAAAAGTCTGGATTTGGAGTAAGTGCAGTTATCAATGGAGTGAATTGGAAAATCGGTAAGTCAGACTTTGTTGGACGAAGTTTAGCTGAGGCATATCAAGGTGGAATAAGTGAGCAACTTGCTAAAGAGGGAAAAACAATTGTATATGTTCTGCGTAATGATGAAATGATTGTACTAATTGCATTAAAGGATGTTTTAAGACAAGAGGCAAAGGCTGCAATTGAAACATTACAGCGAAATGGAATTAAGACAGTTATGTTAACAGGTGATAGTCTTTCAACTGCAGAAGCAATCGCAAACGAGTTAAATGTGGATCTATTTAAGGCTGAATGTTTGCCTGAAGACAAGGTGACAGAAATTAAAGCGTTAAAAGAGAGATACGGAACAGTAACAATGATTGGGGACGGCATTAATGATGCTCCAGCACTTGCCATTTCCGATGTTGGAATTGCAATGGGGGAAGGGACAGATGTTGCACTGGAAACAGCAGATATTGTTTTGATGAAAAATGAACTTTCAAAGCTTACAAATGCGTTGAAATTGTCAAAAAAGATGAACAGTATTGTAAAACAAAATATTGTATTTTCTATGTCTGTTATTGCGTTATTAATTTGTTCCAACTTCCTCCAAGTACTGGATTTACCTCTAGGTGTTATTGGACACGAAGGAAGTACCATTTTGGTTATTTTGAATGGACTACGATTATTAAGAGGGATATAGAAAGAGCAAAGAGGGTGATTTCATACACTAAAAAGGGTATAAGTCTCCCTCTTTTTTATTTCTTACAGTTTATGTTGATTCTTTTGGTGTGTTAACTGCTCCTTCTTCTTCATCTGGACGGTTGCTAACAATGATATATGAAATAACAAAGCAGCAAAAGCCAATAATCCATCCAAAAATCGTACTATAGTAAAAGGTGTCAATTAATGACATTCCTATAAAAGGAGCCATAACCCCTATGATACAAAGTATAGAAACTAAATGACGTTTTACCCAATGAAGCAATACGAACAACTCCTTAGTAGGAAGAAAGATAGACATATAATGTTATTATACAAGAAAAAGAACTTTTGGAGTATCAATGAAATATTAAGAACATGTTACAAATATTAGTGATATTTACGACCTTTCCATATATAACCCTTTTTCATAATTGATGTAACCATTGAAGAGATTAGTAATGCGATAAAGAATGTTGCAATTAAAGGCATTGCAAAACTGATTGATACATTTTGTTTGGTTTTTCGATCAACAAACCCTTTTTGTGAAACAATAAGAAAGTAAGGTAAAATATTAGATATAGTAATATAATCTTTAACCAGTAAATTGTATACTTCATAGACGACAAGTAAACCGGGAAAGATAAAGAAACAAGAATAAAAGGAAATAAGAATAATAGCTAAAAAACGAGAACGCCCAATTCCGACAAAAGTATTCTTTTTAAACCCTTCCCATACTTCTTTATTATTCTTATACATGTAGCATGTAACAAAAGAAGTTATATTGGACAGTATGACTTTGTAGCCTTGCTTTTTCATAAGCCTAGCTAAATGAACATCATCAAGCAAGGAATTTTTAATGGTTTCGTGACCACCAATAGAAAAATATGCTTGTCGTTCAAATAACATAAACGACCCGTGTGCGGCAGCAGCGGAAGACATTTGCGTATAGTTTGCTAAAAAAAGCGGTAAATGGAAATAAATTAAAAAATGCTGCATGGGAACAAGCCATTTTTCTAAAAGATGATGTACTGGAAAACGTGGAAAGCCAGTGATTAGATGACCATTTTGTTTATCAAGCATATGAATAACGGATTGAATAACATCTGGACTTAATCGAATATCTGCATCTAAAAATAAAAAATAATCACCTTTTGCATGCTTACTTAATTGGTTACATGCATGAACTTTTCCTGTCCAGCCTTGGGGTAAATCAGTTCCATAGAGTAAAGTAAAACGCTTATCGTTCGATATTAAAGACTTAATAATTGATGATGTTCGATCTGATGATTGATCATCAAGTAAATGAAATTCTAGGTTTTGATAAGTTAATTTTTTTAGAGATGTAATAAGCTCCATTGCATTGTCTTCTTCGTTGCGTAAGGGTATTAAAATGGAGACAAGTTTATTGTGATTAACTTTTTGTTTTTTTACTTCAGGCATAAAGAAAGAGTTGAAAATGGTCCAAATCAAAAACAAACTTAAAATGATGATATAGATAAGCATAATGATCCCCCGTTTTCCGTTTATCAAATATATTGTACTGACTAGGGAGAGATTTTACATTTTTTAAGGTGCTTCAGTTAAAAAAACCACGTAGATTGATATGTTATCTACATGGGTACGTACACAAGCTAGCCGATTTCTCTTTCATGATCATATTTCAAATCGTTTTCTAAAATAAGATCTGCGGTAAGTTGACCTGATAATGTTACCATAGGTACTCCTCCTCCAGGATGTGTTGATCCTCCTACAAAGTAAAGATTTTGTAAGTATGAGCTTTTACTAGGAAATTTAAAACCACCGTTTTTCTTCCGGTCTGTGGCAACGCCATAAATGGAGCCGCCATTTGCGCCGTATAATTGCTGAAGGTCATTAGGTGTAAACATGTATTCAAATTCGATGGAATTTGATAAATCTGTAACACCCATTTTTTCAAGTTTAGCCATAATTATTTCCCGGTATTCTAATGCTTTATTATCCCATGTTTCTCCTTCTTTTAATGGGGGTACATGAGTTAAAACAAATAAGTTTTCCTTGCCCTCAGGTGCTTGTGTTGGATCAGATTTTGAGGATATTCCAACATAAATTGTTGGATCTTCTGGCGGTGTTTCCTCATTGTAAAGTTGATTAAACTCTTTTTCAGGTGATGCTGAAAAGAAAAAATTATGATGTGTAAGATGTTCGTATTTTTTATTAACTCCTAATAATAGTACTAGGCCGGAAACAGTTGGAGGGAACTTCTCCTGTTCCTGATTAAAATCAGGATGTAAAGAGTGATTCTCTAGCAATGTTTGATAAGTAGGTACAACCTCTAAATTGGAGACTATAATGTCAGCTTCTACTATTTGTCCATTTTCAAGCTCTACGCCTGTTGCTTTTTTCCATTTGATATGATCTTTTTTACTTTTGTGTTTAGATGTACATTAACTTGTAATTCATGTAAGACCTTCGACATCGCGTTTGCAATTTCATACATGCCTCCATCAACATAATATATTCCAAGTCCTAATTGAACATGTGCTAACTGTGATAAAACGGCAGGAGCATGATAGGGTGAAGACCCGATATACATGATTAAAAAATTAAACAATTGCTGAATTTTTTTATCTTTAAAGAATTTACGTGTTCCTTGGTGCATTGTTTTCATCGGATCCATTGATAATAATTCTTTAACCGTATGCATGGATCTTAAATCCTGTAGTCCACTTAAACTTTTTTTGTAAACACTTTTTAAGCTGTATTCATACATTTTGCTACAATAATTTAAATAATTGAAAAGCTCACCTGCGTCTTCTTTAGATACTGATCTTAGTTGTCTAATTAACTCAGGTAAATCACTTGTAAGTTCGATGGTCGTGCCGTCTTCAAAAAATGTTTTCCACTGTGGCTCGATTCTTTTCAATTTAATATAGTCTGTAAGGTTTCGATTGGCATTTTGAAATAATTGTTCAAGTACCCATGGCATGGTTAGAATAGAAGGTCCCGTATCAAAAGAAAACCCTTTTCCACCTCTTTTGTTCATCTTTCCGCCAAGTCGCTCGCCTTTTTCAATAATCGTAACATCATAGTTATCTAAAGCAAGACGTATACCTGCTGACATCCCACCTAAACCTCCACCGATGATAATAACTTTTTTGTTCATTTTTTCCTCCAAAAGTTTATAGTAAAGTAATGTGAAAAATGACTTCTATAAAAACTCATTTTATCCATCATTTTCCTATTCGAGACAGTATATTTCTTTCTTAATTGATATTTTTTAACACAGTAGTTCCTAAGGGTTGTGTTAAATTGTACTTTTTTATGTTCATTGCTATCATGTAAAGAGAAGTGTAGAAGGGTAGTGAAATAATGAAAAATCGTATAGAAAATGTAATGAAATGGCTTCAAGCACAAGACATAGATATGTGTTTTGTTCAATCTAAAGAAAATGTCTTTTATTTAACTCATTTTTATACTGACCCACATGAAAGACTATTGGGGGTTTTTATATTTAAAGAAGCTGATCCTATTATGGTTTGTCCAAATATGGAGATTAATCAGGCAAAGGCAGCTGGATGGGAAAATGAAATGATTGGTTATAGTGATCACGAAGATCCATGGGAGTTAATTAAGGAAAGAGTGAAACTTAGATATAAACATTCTTTAAATAAAGTTGCAGTGGAAATAGATACTATTTCTTACAGTAGGGTTGAAAAGTTAAAACAACTTTCTAATGAAGATGTTCAAATTGTTACAGCTGAGGACATGTTAAATCAACTTAGACTAATAAAGGACAAAAGTGAAATTAAAATTTTAACTGAAGCTGCTAAACTTGCAGACTATGGAGTCCAAATTGGAGTAGAGGCTCTTAAAAGTGGCGTTACTGAAATGGATGTATTGGCCACGATTGAATACGAGCTAAAGAAAAAAGGGATAAGAGAAATGTCTTTTTCAACAATGGTATTGTTCGGAGAAAAGTCGGGGGATCCTCATGGTAATCCAGGATTGACGCAACTTACTGATGGAGATTTTGTATTATTTGATCTAGGTGTTGTATTAGATGGTTATTGCTCCGACATTACAAGAACCTTTGTGTATAAACAGGCTGATGAAAAGCAAGAAGAAATTTATCATACTGTATTACAGTCGCAATTAGCTGCACTGGAAGCAAGTAAACCTGGTACACGAATTGGCGATTTAGATGAAATAGCTAGAAAAGTTATAACAGATGCAGGTTATGGCGATTATTTCCCACATCGACTTGGGCATGGATTAGGAATTAATGTTCATGAATATCCTTCTATGAGTCATATCAATGACAACTTGTTAACAGAAGGGATGGTTTATACAATCGAACCTGGAATATACATTCCTTCAATTGGAGGAGTACGTATCGAAGATGATGTGTTAATAACCGAAGATGGGTATAAAACTTTAACAACATTTCCTAAGAATCTTACTGTAATAAAATAACCAAAGTGCATAAAAGGGATTGACATAATTTAAGATGAGAAATAAATTAACCATCCTATTTTTCTCGATGCTTATGTTTTTACTAACAATAGCATGCTCTGCAAATCAAGATAGCAAAGACCTTGTTTCTGCGAAAGTGGCAAAGGTCGTAGACGGTGATACATTAAACGTTATGATTAGCGGTAAAGAAGAAACAATACGATTACTATTAGTAGATACTCCTGAGACGGTTCACCCTTCTAAACCTGTTCAACCGTTTGGGCCAGAGGCAAGTAACTATTTAAAAAAGCTGTTAAATGGAAAAGAAGTCCAGGTTGAATTAGGAATAGGTGAACGTGATAAATATGGCAGGTTGTTGGCATATGTGTATATTGATGAACAAATGGTAAATAAGATGCTTTTGCAAAAAGGTTTAGCTAGAGTGGCTTATGTGTTTGAACCTAACACAAAATACATTGATGAATTCAATTCGATTCAAAAGCAAGCTCAACAAAATGAAGTTGGAATTTGGAGTATTGAAAACTATGCAACAGATGAAGGTTTCCAGACAACACTAAATGAAGACCGAAACGAATTAAATCCAAGCTTACAAGTGGATGAAAAGTGTACAATTAAGGGGAACATTAATTCAAAGGGTGAAAAAATCTTTCATACAGAGCAATCTCCTTCATATGAATTGACAAAGCTCGAAGAAATGTTTTGTACAGAAGATGAAGCCATAGCGGCAGGATATCGAGCAGTTAAAAGATAACACAAAAGGGATTCAATTTTTGAATCCCTTTTGTGTTATATAGAAGGATCTGTAACATCTATGTTTTTGCTTACAGACCTGCCAGTTGTCGATGTTCTTTATCAAATAAAAGTAATGAAGGATTTGATTTTTGGCTTTCCAATAAAATATCCTTGTGCTAAATCAATACCAATTTCCTTTAAAAATTGAAATTCTTCTTTAGTTTCAATACCTTCACCTAACACTGTAATACCTAGTTCTTTTGCTAAGTTCATTACACCGAGTAAAAAAGTTTGATTGTCTTTGCTAATATGACAATCTTGAATATACATTCTATCAATTTTTATATAATCAGGACGAAGCTTAGAAAGCATATCTAATGTAGAATATCCGGCACCAACATCGTCCAATGCAACTTTCATACCGTGTTCTCTATATGTTTCTAGAATTGATTTTAAATGTTGTACATCATGTATCTTCTCTGTCTCTACTACTTCAAACACGAGGTCATTTGGATCCACATTGTATTTTTCAACAATTTGAAATGTGTGTTTTAAGCAATGTGCAGGGTTATATATTGTAGATGGTAAGAAGTTGATGAAGCTTTTAATTCCTTGTGGGATACGATTAGTTCGAGATTCTATGGCTATCTCACGAGCCTTTTTATCTAAAATGGAATGCATTTCTGTTTTTCTGGCAACTTCAAAAAGTTGACTTGGAAAAATCGAATGATCCTTTACCCTTAGAAGTGATTCATATCCATAAATATCACCACTGTCCATATTAATAATGGGCTGCAGATAACTAATAAACTCTCCATTTTTTATAATGTTAACTGTATTTTCATGAAAAGTGTGTTCATATATTGTTTGTAATGAATAACTTTCAAAAGGTCCCGGCACTTCTTCCTGGTGTATGGCTCCTTTAAATTCTTCAAGAGTATTACCCAACTCATAATGGATAAAAGAAAGAAACTCCTTTAATGCACTTTTTGACTCAAAAGCTTTAATAAAATGATTTGTATTAACCTGTTTAAAATAAAGTTTCGTCAAGGTTTTTGTTAATTTATCATGCTTGCTAGGAAATATTGATAAAAAACCTTGATTATGTATTTTAAGAGGTTGAAAGCAGGATCTACAATAATTGACCATCTTTATCCCTCGATTCAATATCATATTTTAGATTGATTTTATTTTACCAAAGATTATACAAAAGTTAAACAAAAATAATTCACGAATGGAATTATTAATTTATATTAGTGAATTGATTAACTTGTCCAATGTTTGGGTATAGCATAAAAATAAAAGGAAATTTAAATGAGTTCTTTTGACATTGTTTATTTAAACTGAGAGCATTCTAACCGAAGTGTTTTGGTTAAAAAGATAAAAATGGGAAAGTTTAAAGGAGTGATGGTAGTTGATAAAAGCGATTGTTTTTGATGTGTATGGGACATTGTTTAATGTTCATTCTGTTGTTGAAAAATGCAACTCCCTTTATCCCGGAAAAGGACATGAACTTAGTGAACTTTGGAGAAGAAAACAATTAGAGTACTCTTTTTGAGGCAGCTTATGGGTCATTATGAGACTTTCTTGACGATTACAAAAGAGTCATTAGCATATTCTTGTAAAAGTTTAAGTCTCCCGTATAATTCCGAAATTGAGGAAATCTTAATTAATGAGTATGTGAATTTTGCTTTATATGATGAAGTTGAAGAGGTGCTAGCTGCACTTGAAAATATAAAAATAGCATTGTACTCAAATGGTTCTCTCGATATGTTAAAACCACTAATACATAACTCTTCAATAAATAAAAAGGACATAATGTTGGTCTCTGTTGATGAAAGGAAAGAGTATAAACCGACTCCAATGTCATATCAATTCGTATTAAAAAAGCTTAATGTTGAGAGAGAAGAGGTTTTGTTTGTTTCCTCTAATACTTGGGATATTGCAGGGGCTAAACATTTTGGATTCCGGACAGCTTGGATTAATCGTGATAATCGAGTGTTTGATTATTTAGGGACTTTTCCTGACAATGAGTACAATAACTTAAAAGGAATTATTTAAAGGAGGTTATATTATGAAAAAAATAGCAGTGTTAACGAGCGGTGGAGATTCACCAGGTATGAATGCGGCTATTCGTGCTGTTGTTCGGAAAGGGATTCATGAGGGACTAGACGTTTATGGTGTGTATAATGGCTATGCTGGTTTGATGGATGGGAAAATAAAAAAACTGGAGCTGGGTTCAGTTGGAGATATTATCCATCGAGGTGGCACGATTCTTTATACAGCAAGATCAGAAGAGTTTAAAAAAGATAAATCACAGCACGAGGCAATAAGACAATTAAAAGATTTAGGTATCGATGGATTGGTAGTTATAGGAGGAGATGGCTCATATCGTGGGGCCGCAAAATTAACTGAAAAAGGTTTTCCATGTGTTGGTTTACCAGGAACAATTGATAATGATATACCAGGAACAGATTATACCATTGGATACGATACGGCTTTAAACACAGTTGTGGAAAATATTGATAAAATAAGGGACACAGCAACATCTCATGATCGAACATTTATTATTGAAGTAATGGGACGTCATGCAGGAGATATTGCACTTTTCTCAGGGGTTGCTGTCGGGTACTGAAACGATATTAATTCCTGAAAGAACGTTTGAACTAAATGATGTTGTTGAAAAATTAAATAAAGGTATTAAACGTGGCAAGAAGCACTCTATTATTGTTTTAGCAGAGGGTGTTTGTTCTGCAAATGAACTTGCAGAACAATTAAAAGAAAAATACCATCTAGAAACAAGAATTTCCGTTTTAGGGCATATTCAAAGAGGAGGATCTCCTACAGGTTTTGATCGTGTTTTAGCATCAAGATTAGGAGCGAGAGCTGTTGAACTCTTACTACAAGGAAAATCAGGCCGAGCAATTGGAATGCAAAAGCAAGAAATTGTTGACCATGATATTATTGAGATTTTGAAACAAAAAGATCCGTTACCAGAGGGAGTATACTCATTATCGCAGCAATTATCAATTTAAGATATAGTCTAGAATAATAAAGCTTATCATTGACAGAGGCTGACTGTTTCAAGTGAACAGTCAGCCTCCTTTTTGTTGAAAGTCGAGAAACCATATTCAGTATACTTTCACGACCTTCTTTTCTTGTTGTTTATGTAAGCTTTTTAGCTTTTAATTGATTTTTTTGTTAAAGTCTATTTTATTGACGCCTTAAGATATAAAGCCTGCCTCTCTTATATCGTTGCGGCTCCTTGGCCGCGCCACTGATTATGCGTCTTGTAGTTGTATCATGATGTTGCTTCATTGCGCGCTTAATTATGTAATACCCATATTGACCATTACAAAACATAGAGACAAGCTATTTTTGAGAATTTAAGTTAACAGAACTACAATCATCCTATGCTGTTTATGGAAAAAATGTTATTGAGAAGAGGAATTATCAACGATTGATCTGCAAATCCTTCTATCTAAAATAAACAAAGTCTTCTTTTAAAGCTGACTAAGGTTATCCAAGATAAATATTTGCCGAGGAAGGACTGTTTGCGGGATAAAGTAAATACTTTGATAATTCCTAAATTGCTTTTAAAGAAGGGTCCATTCCTGCAGAAAGTACATTTTTAAGTGAAAAGGTACGAATTTCTTTTCGTAAATAACAATAAGCTATTATTTTCTCATTTGTCATTTTTCGAATAAGTATTTTTCTTTTTGAAAAGCTTCCTGATGCTGATAAGTAAATAATTGTGATCGGCAATTTGTTTTCTAAACTTAATTTTAAAAAGTATTTCATAAGAACACCTCCATCTGTCTTCATCTCTATTATATACGAACATACATTCTTTTATCCACTAAAAAACGAACATATATTCGATGTATTTTAGCCATATTTCTTCCTTTTTAGGCGTAAGATGTAAGGATAACTTTTTTAGATTAAATCCTTTAGAGGGGAGAGATAAGGATGACAGAACGAGAAAAAATACAATTAATTCAAGAAATTTCAAAAGAAATGATGAAACATTCTGTGAAGGATCAAAAAGGGGCACATGCTAGTGAGCAGGAAAAAGCAGTAGAACTACTTGCAAGAGCATTACATGATTTTTCTGATCTGTATTTAAAGCAACAAAACGAGGATGAAGTTTTAAAAGGAATATTAGCAAAAGTAAAAATTGCCTGCAATACTATGGAACGAGTTAAGAAACCAACTATAGTTATAAAAAGAGTATAAATCACAATTTTATAAATAAAGGGGGTGATTAATATAGGAGAATTGAATTAAAAAGGGAACGCGTGTTCCAATTTGGGTTTACTTTATGATACAATAAGTTTGCAGTCAAGCGATCGAACAAGCCCCTTCTAAAAGGAGGTGATGCTTGTTGACGATTTATGAAAGTCTAATATCTATGTTTACATTTGCTTCTTTAGTTATTGCCATTTTGGCTTTTTCACAAAAAAAATAGACCTTTTAGAGGTCTAATCATTTTTATCTATTTTTAAGATCTGTCGACTGCAGACTGTGGATGCTGCAACATCCACGGTCAATTATAATCCTATTATACCACAATAGGAAGAATAATTAGTTAGCAGAAACATATTGATTATTATTTTTGTTTCTTTTTCTTAGTTGTCATCTCTTTAGAAGTTGCTGATTCCATTGCTTCGTTTTGTTGTTTTTGAAATTTTTGTTCTTTACTATCATTGTTGTTTTGCATGCTTTTCACCTCCGTAGCTTTTTCCTTCCCTATTTTCTACAAACAGGTAAGTTCTTATTCTTTAATGTCCAAAGTTTTCAAAAAATCGGTAAAATTATATTCTATATCAAAAAACATAGGTGTATTTTCATCGTCATACAAAATTAATCTTCCTTGATGTTCTGTTGACGGATCATATATTAATATAATTTCTGTGATTAGTGATTCAAACCATTTGTTTTTAACTTTATATGATTTTGTTAAGGGTATTCTGATAAGATATCCTTTTTTAGGTATAGGATTTGCTTGAACTGTGACCTTCTGAACGCCCTTAATTGCGCTAATTGCATATTGATCCATTTTAGAAGATTGTTCAGCTCGTTTAACAATTGCATTTGTTTCAATATCCATTACTTTTATTTGCTGGTTTTCAGCTATAACAACATTACTAAAACTAACAAAGAGAAAAAAATAACGTGAAGCAAAAGGTATGTTTTCTTCATTTTTTCACCTCATTTATTACTCTTTCCAACAAGAAAGATAATCAACATGGAATTATTACCCTAATAGAACTTGCCGAAAGTCGCCATCCTAACTATAGGAGGTGATAAGATGATACAAAAACTACTCCTTATTACAGGATGTTTCCTTTTTGTTATTGGTTGTAAACAAGATGATCAGGTGTCTTCTCGAACATTCTTAATACCAGAAGGATATGTAGGTTGGGTTCAAGTAAAATATGATCAACAGTTACCTAAAAAAGTAATGAATGATGGAAATAATCAGGTATATAAAGTTAGTCAAAACGGAATGACATACACAGATGAAGAACATATCCATGAGGGTTGGGCAACTAATAAATATTATTATGTAAACGATAAAGGAGAACGAACGTCACTAGTACCAGGTAAGATGGTTCATGGACCATCAAGTGGGAGAGAATTAGCTGGTGAAACGGTTGAATATTTTTTTATAGGATCATCAGATCAGTTTCATCAGGATGAATATGTCCCTAATGAATATGAAGTAAATTAGCGGCTGCAATATGCAGCTTTTCTTTTTCTCTTAAAATAAAACAAGTCAAGAAGAGTAAAAAGAAATTTTTCTACAATAAGCGACAAATTCATTGACGTCCATACATAACTTTTGTACGATATGAAGGATTGAATGAAAAGGAGCTGTGGATTTCGCGATGGAGTCCTTTAAAATAAAAAAAACTTTAAATAACAACGTTTTGATAGCATTTCATGATTCCTATGGAGAAGTTGTATTAATTGGAAAAGGAATCAGTTTCGGTAAAAAAGAAGGAGACATTATTCAAGAAGATAGCTATGAAAAAATGTTTGTTTTAACAAATCAAAAGGAGCAGGAGCAATATAAGTTACTGCTATCAGATATTGATGAAGAAATGCTCGAAATTATGCAGGAAGTGATTCAATATATTTTTGAACGTGTTAACAAGCCTCTAAATGAACATATTCACATAGCACTTACTGACCATATAGCATTTGCTTTAAAGCGTTTGCAGCAAGGTATGGATTTGAAGAATCCGTTTCTTCTTGAAACAAAGTCTTTATATCCCTTTGAATATGAGCTGGCAACAGAAGTTATTAATATGCTGAATGATAAACTAAACGTACAACTACCCCATGGTGAAATTGGTTTTATTGCGCTTCATATTCATAGCTCAATATCTAATAAGCCGCTTTCAGAAGTGAATCAATATTCTCAGCTTATTAGCAGGTTAACAGAAGTAATAGAAGAGTCTTTAAAAATTAAAGTGGATCGAGAAAGTGTTAACTATTTACGATTAATTCGCCATCTTCGATACACAATTGAAAGAGTGAATTCAGGAGAATCTGTTTCAGAACCAGAAAAATTAGCTTTTTTGTTGAAAAAGGAATATCCGTTATGCTACAATACTTCTTGGAAAATGATAAAAGTCATGCAACAGGTTTTAAAGAAATCTGTTTATGAAGCTGAAGCAGTTTACTTAACAATGCATTTATATCGACTAACAAACAAATAAATAATTGTAACCGATATTATTCACGTGTTACTGATTCGATCAGGCATGAGTGAACAAGGTGTTTTTAATTGCTATTTTGGGGAACTATACCTAATAGCAGCTAAAATACATGTTCACCATGCCTTTTTTGTATGCATTGGGACAATTCCTGAGCTTAATGTAAACGGTTAATAGTAGATTGTTTTTTTAGGCTTTGTACTTTTATTGACTACAGAAATGAACAAAATAGGAGGAAATGATTATGTTTAAAAATGCATTCGGCGTCTTGCAAAAAGTTGGACGTGCACTAATGCTGCCAGTTGCATTATTACCTGCTGCTGGTTTATTGCTTGCAATAGGTAATGCCCTTCAAAATCCAACACTTACTGATTTAGCACCATTCTTAACAGCTGATTGGATCGTGTTAATTGCAAGTGTTATGGAGAATGCGGGTAATATTGTATTCTCGAATTTACCCGTATTATTCGCAGTTGGGGTTGCAATAGGCTTAGCAAACGGTGATGGAGTTGCCGGTATTGCTGCTTTAATTGGTTACTTAATAATGAATATTACAATGAGTAGTATTCTTAAGGGAGTTGGTACACTTCCATCTGGTGGACAGGAGCTTACTGACTTTTTAGCTAATAACGGTGCTGCCTATGGAAATGTACTAGGCATCCCAACCCTACAAACAGGGGTATTTGGTGGTATTATCGTAGGTATTATTGCTGCTGCCATGTATAATCGCTTTTTCACGATTGATTTACCATCTTATTTAGGATTCTTTGCTGGTAAGCGTTTCGTACCGATTGTAACGGCTGGAGCAACTGTATTACTTGGTATTGTCATGTATTTTGTTTGGCCTCCAATTCAAACAGGCTTAAACGCTTTTTCTACAAACTTATTAGATGCAAACAGAACGTTGGCAGCCTTCATATTTGGTGTAATTGAACGTTCGTTAATTCCATTCGGTCTTCATCATATCTTCTATTCACCATTCTGGTTTGAATTTGGAAGCTATGTAAATGCTGCTGGAGAAACTGTACGTGGAGATCAAACAATCTTCTTCTCTCAAATTAGAGATGGTGTTCAAGATTTAACAGCAGGTACATTTATGACAGGTAAATTCCCATTCATGATGTTTGGTTTACCAGCTGCAGCACTTGCAATTTACCATGAAGCAAAACCAGAGCATAAAAAAGTTGTTGCAGGTTTAATGGGTTCTGCGGCCCTAACTTCTTTCTTAACAGGTATTACAGAACCACTTGAATTCTCATTCTTATTCGTAGCACCTGTATTATTCGGTATCCATGCAATCTTTGCTGGTTTATCATTTATGATCATGCACATTCTTAATGTTAAAATTGGTATGACGTTCTCTGGAGGATTAATTGATTTCCTATTATTTGGGGTGTTAAACCCACAAACAAATTGGTGGCTAGTTATTCCTGTAGGTTTAGTTTTTGCAGTTGTTTATTACTTTGGTTTCCGTTTTGCAATTAGAAAGTGGAATCTTGCCACTCCTGGTCGTGAGGAAACAGATGTTGAAACTTCTGATGAAGGTCAACCAAAAGCTAATGCTGGAGATTTACCATTCCAAGTGTTAGAATCCTTAGGTGGTTCTGGAAACATTAAGCATTTAGATGCTTGTATTACACGTTTACGTGTTACAGTTAACGACATTAAAGATGTTGACAAAGATCGTTTGAAAAAACTTGGTGCATCTGGTGTACTAGAAATTGGAAACAACATTCAAGCAATCTTTGGACCTAAATCTGATAATTTAAAAACTCAAATCCAAGATGTTATGTCTGGAAAACGTCCTAAAGCAACACAAACTCATTCTCAAGAAAAAGAAGTTCAAGAGCAAGTTGAGGATGTAGTAGCTGATGGATTGAAAAATGATGTAATAGATGAAACATTTGTTTCGCCTCTTACAGGTGAGATTAAAGAGATTACAGAAGTTCCAGACCAAGTATTCTCTGGAAAAATGATGGGTGACGGTTTTGCCATTCTTCCATCTAACGGAACAGTCGTTTCACCTGTTAATGGTAAAATCTTAAATGTTTTCCCTACAAAACATGCTATTGGTATTCAATCTGATGGTGGAAAAGAAATTCTTATTCACTTTGGTATTGATACAGTTAATTTGAAAGGTGAAGGATTCGAAGCATTTGTCCAAGAAGGTGACATAGTTGAGCAAGGTCAAAAACTTCTAGAAGTTGATCTGGATTTTGTAAAATCTAACGCACCTTCAATTATAACTCCGATCGTATTCACGAACTTAAAAGAAGGTCAATCAATTAAACTGCAAACAAAAGGTAATGTTGCAGCAAATGATACTGATATCATTGGAATCGAAGGTAAGTAATTTTAATATCTAAAAGCCACACTTGTATTTTTACATGTGTGGCTATAGAATTAATTTTTGAATAATATGAATGATTTTAAAGGAGATTGATGAAAATGGCAGAAAAAACATTTACAGTAACAGCAGATACAGGAATTCACGCTCGTCCAGCAACTGTGTTGGTACAAGCAGCAAGCAAATATGATGCAGATGTAAACCTTGAATACAATGGTAAAACTGTTAACTTAAAATCCATCATGGGTGTTATGTCTCTAGGAATTCCAAAAGGTTCTCAAATCAAAATTATTGCTTCAGGTTCTGATGCAGACGAAGCAGTTGCAGGTCTTGGTGAAACTTTAAAAAATGAAGGGTTAGGCGAATAATGAATAACCTTAAAGGGATTGGAGCTTCGGCAGGTATTGCTATAGCTAAAGCATACCGTCTAGAAGAACCAGCACTAAATATTGAACAAAAAACAATAGCAGATAAAGAAGCAGAAAAGCAACGTTTTGATGATGCAATAAACAAGTCAAAATCAGAGCTTGAAAAAATCAAAGACCATGCTAATCGTGAATTAGGTGCAGACAAAGCTGAAATTTTTGCAGCACACTTACTAGTTTTAAGTGATCCAGAGTTGTTAAATCCAGTAGTGGATAAAATTAACGCTGAAGGTGTTAATGCTGAGTTTGCAATGAAGGAAACAGCTGATATGTTTGTTTCTATGTTCGAATCAATGGATAATGAATATATGAAAGAACGTGCAGCTGACATTCGTGACGTAACTAAACGTGTTATTGCTCACTTATTAGGAGTGCAAATTCCAAACCCTAGTTTGATTTCTGAAGAAGTGGTCATTATTGCTGAAGATTTAACACCATCTGATACTGCTCAATTAAATCGTCAATATGTAAAAGGATTTACAACAGACATTGGTGGACGTACGTCTCACTCTGCAATTATGGCCCGCTCTATGGAAATTCCAGCTGTTGTTGGAACAAAGCAAGCTACATCAACGATCGAAAATGGTGTAATGGTTATTGTTGATGGATTAGATGGTGATGTTATTATTGATCCATCTTCAGATGTTATTGCTCAATATGAAGAGAAAAAAGCAAAATATGAAGCTCAAAAGACAGAATGGGCAAAGCTTGTAAATGAACCTACCGTTACAAGTGATGGTCAGCATGTTGAGCTTGCTGCGAACATTGGAACACCTGATGATGTTAAAGGTGTACTAGAAAACGGCGGTGAAGGTGTTGGACTTTATCGTACGGAATTCTTATATATGGGAAGAGATCAGCTTCCAACTGAAGATGAACAATATGATGCTTATAAAACTGTTTTAGAAAGAATGGGTGATAAGCCGGTTGTTGTTCGTACTTTAGACATCGGTGGAGACAAAGAATTACCATACTTACATCTTCCAAAAGAAATGAACCCGTTCCTTGGTTTTAGAGCGATTCGTTTATGCTTGGAAGAACAAGAAATTTTCAGAACTCAATTACGTGCATTATTACGTGCAAGTAGTTACGGAAATCTAAAGATTATGTTCCCAATGATTGCGACAGTTTCTGAATTCAGAGAAGCTAAGGCAATTCTTTTAGAAGAAAAAGAAAAGCTAGTTGCCAATGGTGTACAAGTATCTGATTCAATTGAAATTGGTATGATGGTAGAAATTCCGTCTACAGCTGTAATGGCTGATCAATTTGCAAAAGAAGTAGATTTCTTCAGTATTGGAACAAATGATTTAATTCAATACACAATGGCTGCAGATCGTATGAATGAGCGTGTGTCATACTTATATCAACCATATAACCCAGCTATTTTGCGCCTGGTTTCTATGGTAATCGATGCAGCACATAAGGAAGGCAAATGGGCCGGTATGTGTGGTGAAATGGCTGGCGATACTATCGCTACCCCATTATTATTAGGTTTAGGTCTAGATGAATTCTCTATGAGTGCTACATCAATCCTACCAGCACGTACTCAAATTAAAGGTCTATCTAAAGAAAAAGCCCAAAGCATAAAAGAAACTGTTTTATCTATGAGTACAACTGAAGAAGTCGTTGCATTTGTGAAAGAAACTTTCCAAATTGACTGATAACCGAAAGACAGGCAGAATTTGCCTGTCTTTTTGATGTTTTTTAAAGATAATACATACACTTCATTATGGGAAAGCTAACCCTAGTATAGATGGGAGGAGTTTTCCAAAATGGACAATTTCAAAATAGGTGAAGAAGTATATGTGATCTATAGAAATCCTCATGCTGTAAATGTGGCAAATATTGAAAAAGCAGAAATTGTTGAGCACCCTACTAATCAAAAGGAATTGGCTATTTTCCTACATGATGCATACCATCCATTAGCAGAAGATGATGCTGTCTTTTCTAGTTTTGAGGAAGCCGAAGAGCTTTACAATCAGCTATTTGATTACCAACAATTCGATTAAGTTAATAGGAAATATTTGAATCGATTATTAGATAACGATTAAGCAAAAGGTAAATATGTATAGAATCTTTGATTATATATAAAGGAAGGTACTATCATGATAAAACCTTTTGTTCCACAATTAGTTTATATAGAACCTAGAGCTCTGGAATACCCACGTGGTGTTGAACTAAAAGAAAAATTTGAAAAAATGGGTCTTGAGATTAGAGAAACAACCTCTCATAACCAAGTCCGAAATATTCCAGGTAAGAACCACCTTCAGCAATACCGAACAGCCAAATCTACATTAGTTGTCGGTGTTAGAAAAACGCTCGAATTTGATAGCTCCAAGCCATCAGCTGAGTATGCAATTCCTTTAGCAACTGGATGTATGGGTCATTGTCATTATTGCTATTTACAAACTACAATGGGTAGTAAACCGTATATTAGAACATATGTCAATGTAGATGAAATACTTGAGCAAGCTAAGGATTATATGGAGGAGCGTGCTCCAGAAATTACACGGTTTGAAGCCTCTTGTACATCTGACATAGTAGGGATTGACCATCTTACTCATTCTTTAAAATCAGCAATTGAATTTTTTGGACAAACAGATATAGGAAGGTTGCGTTTTGTAACAAAATTTCATCATGTTGACCATTTATTGGATGCAAAACATAATGGAAAGACTCGTTTTCGTTTTAGCATTAATGCTGATTATGTTATAAAAAACTTTGAACCAGGAACATCTCCTCTTGATAAAAGAATTGAAGCTGCAGTAAAAGTGGCAAAGGCTGGGTATCCGTTAGGGTTTATTGTAGCTCCAATTTATATTCATGAGGCTGGCAAGAAGGGTACAAAACACTCTTTGAAAAGCTGGATGCATCTCTCCCAGCAGATGTACGAGATGATATAACGTTTGAAATGATTCAACACCGTTTTACAAAGCCAGCAAAACGAGTAATTCAAAAAAATTATCCGAAAACGAAGCTTGAATTAAATGAGGAAGAAAGACGTTATAAATGGGGCAGATATGGGATTGGTAAATATATTTATCAAAAAGATCAAGAACAGGAATTACGTGATACTTTAGAGGATTATGTGGATCATTATTTTCCAACTGCCAAGGTTGAATATTTCACCTAACAAAAAAACTCTCATCGTAACATTGATGAGAGTTTTTTTGTTATTTTTTAGCCTTCAACTTCATATTCAACTTCATATATATGGTAAAATTACTTTAATCATACATAAGGGGTGTAACTATGGATATGTCATTAAATGGTAAAAGTGCATTAGTTATTGCTTCCAGCCAAGGACTTGGTAAAGCCATTGCTCAAAAGCTTGCAGAACAAGGGGCAAATGTTATGTTATCTAGTCGGGATGAAGAAAAGCTAAAAAAAATAAAACATGAGCTTGGGCAAAATAGTCATGGACGTATTGAATACAAAGTATGTGATATAAAAAACAAAGAAGAAATAGAACAACTTGTTACTTTTACACAAACTGAATTTGGTGCAATCGATCTGCTTGTTAATAATGCAGGAGGTCCACCAGCAGGTACATTTGAAGAAATGACTGATGAAGATTGGCAGCATGCATTTGAATTAAACTTACTTAGTTATATCCGAATTATAAGAGAAGTGCTCCCCTATATGAAGAAAAGCGGTGGAAAGATCGTAAATATTGCTTCCTCCTCCGTAAAGGAACCAATCCCTGGTTTAATTTTATCTAATACTTTTCGAACGGGTATTGTCGGTTTAACAAAAACTCTGGCTTCAGAATTTGCATCATATGGAATTTTAATAAATACAGTTGCTCCAGGACGTATCTCAACAGATCGCGTCGCCTCTTTAGATGAGATTGCAGCAAAGAAACAAGGAGTATCAAAACAAGATGTTGAGGAAAGTGTAAAAGATAAAATTCCACTAGGCCGTTACGGATTACCGGAAGAATTTGCAAACTATGCTACGTTCCTCTTATCTGACTTAAACTCCTACATGACAGGTCAAACATTTTTAGTTGATGGTGGAATGGTGAAATCAATTTAAAGGAAGATAAGGAGAGGTTAGCTTCTCCTTATTTTTACTTGTAAGAAGGAGAGGAGTAATTTGATAACATATCCAATTTTACAAAAAGGGGCAACAATTGGAGTAACAGCACCGTCATCTGGGATACCTGATGAACTTCACTTAATGTTTAAACATGCCTTAGTTAGCATGGAGAAAAAAGGATATAAAACACGATGTGGGGAAACAGTATGGACACAGTATAAAGCTAAATCTTCATCAGCTAAAAAACGAGCAGATGAATTTATGTCAATGTTAAAAGATGATGAAATTTCACTTATTATTCCCCCGTGGGGTGGTGAGTTATTAATAGAAATTCTTGAACATATTAATTTTGATAGCTTACAAAATAAATGGATAATGGGATATTCTGATACAAGTGCATTACTCCTTGCCATTACTTTAAAAACGGGAATTGCAACAGCTCATGGAACGAATCTTGTAGATCTACGAGGTGTATACTCTGATTCGACCACTGCAAAATGGGAAAGTGTTTTAAAGACGAAAAGAGGAGAGCAAATTTTACAGAATTCCTCAGAAAAATATCAAAAGCAATGGGATCATAACAATCCTTCGCCGTGTGTTTTTCATTTAACTGAACAAACTGATTGGAAGACAATTTCTAAAGATGTGCAAGAATGTAAAGGTCGTTTGCTTGGTGGGTGTATTGATATAATCAGACACTTAGTAGGAACACCCTATGGCCAAGTTAACAAATTTCAAGATTCTTATTTAGAGCACGGTGATAAAATAATTTGGTATTTTGAAAACTGTGAGCTAAATACAACAGATCTACGCAGATCTCTTGTACAAATGAAACTGGCTGGTTGGTTTAATCATTGTTCAGGAATATTATTTGGAAGAAGTTCTGCAAATCAATCTATAGATAATTATCACGTAATAGATGTTTATCAAGATTTACATAACGAACTTCAAATTCCAATTATATATGATATTGACTGTGGACATGTACCACCACAATTAACATTAATAAATGGAGCATATGCTGAAGTTTCAGTTCAAAATGGAGAAGGAAGAGTTTCACAAATGTTCATTTAGTAAAAGGAGTCGTTACTAGTACATTAAGGAGGATGTAAGATGAAACAAACAATTGGCTTTATTGGTCTTGGTGTTATGGGTAAAAGTATGGCAAAACATGTATTAGAAGCTGGATATCCATTGAAAGTTTATACTAGAACAAAGGAAAAGGCAGAGGAACTACTATCTTTAGGAGCTGAATGGAAAAGTACGGTTGCAGAGCTTTCGAATGAGTCTGATATTATTATTACAATGATTGGCTATCCGCAAGATGTTGAGGATGTTTATTTAGATGAAGCAGGTATTATTTCATCTTCAAGACCAGGTACATACGTTATCGACATGACTACTTCTCAGCCCTCCTTGGCAAAGAGAATTTATGAACAAGCGAAACAAAAAAATATTTACGCACTAGATGCACCAGTGTCTGGGGGAGATATCGGTGCACGTGAAGCTCGATTAGCGATTATGGTTGGTGGAGATAGAGAGGCTTTTGATTATTGTTACCCGTTGTTTGAAAAAATGGGACAAAATATTGTGTACCAAGGAGAAGCTGGTTCTGGACAACATACGAAAATGTGCAATCAAATTGCGATTGCATCGGGTATGATAGGTGTTTGTGAAGCCATTTCTTATGCACAAAAATCAGGGTTAGACCCGTCTAATGTGCTTAAAAGTATTACAACTGGGGCGGCAGGAAGTTGGTCGTTAAGTAATCTTGCTCCACGTATGTTAGAGGGAGATTATGAACCAGGTTTTTTTGTAAAGCATTTTATTAAAGATATGGGAATTGCATTAGATGAATCAAACGAAATGGATCTTTTCACACCAGGATTAAAGCTTGCACATGAGCTTTATGAGAAACTCGCTGAAGAGGGGAATGAGAATAAAGGGACACAGGCTTTAGTTAAGCTGTGGGATAAAGCTGAAGTTAATAACTAAAAATATTGTAGTTATTTGAAACTTTTTCTTTAAATATACGTCAATTAAAGTGATGGAAAGGCAATGTGAAACTATTCATGTTGTCTTTTCTTTTTAACGACATTGTATGCTTCCCATTACTTCATTTTTCTTCACATGAATGTCATAAAGCAAAGCTACCTCTTCATTGATGATAATGGTAAAATAAAGGGTAGCCTAAAAAAATAAAAAGTTATCTTGAAATAGATATAAATTGATAGGAGGAAAGCGACTTTGACAGAACAAAACACAAATAAATCAGAAGAGCGTAAACTACGGAAGTCCAGATATGTCAGAATCAATGTGTTCTTTTTTCTTGTCTTTCTGTTGTTTGTCGCCCTTATCGTTCGCTTAGGAGTTGTACAAATAGTTCAAGGAGAAGAGTTTTCAAAGGAAGTCTCTAGAACAGAATCCGATTATGCAAGCTTACCTGCACCACGTGGGAAAATGTATGACCGTTACAATCGTGTTGTAGTAGACAATACAAGGGTACCAGCCATCACATATACAGTTGATAAAACAACATCAGCTGAGGATAAAATTGAAACGTCGAAAAAGCTCGCAGAATATATTAGTTATGATAACGAATTCTTAACAGATGAGCTAAAAGATCGTGACATTAAAGATTATTGGTTAGCTTCTCACCCAACTGAAGCGAAAGAACTTCTTTCTAAAAAAGAACTTGAGCTGAAGCCTGCTGAAACATACAAATTACAAGTAGAGCGTGTGCCAGAGGATGAATTTAATACAATTAAGTCTGATCCTGAACAGATGGAGTTAGCGTACATCTATACACGCTTTTCTTCAGGATATCAGTACGAACCACAAGTTGTGAAATCACTAAACCTAACCGATGAGGAGGTATCACTCGTTGCTGAGCATTTGGAGCAGCTTCCTGGAGTAGATGTGATTACTGACTGGGGAAGATCTTATCCATATGAATCACTTGGGTCTATTTTTGGTACTGTAACCTCTCCTGAGGAAGGTATTCTTCAATCTCGTGAAGATTATTACAAGGCAAGAGGCTATGCTAGAAATGAAAGAGTCGGGAGAAGTTATTTAGAATATCAATACGAAGATTATTTAAATCCTCGTAAAGCAAAAGTAGAATATATTTCAGATAAAGATGGTAACATCATTTCTGAAGAAGTTGTAGATGAAGGACAAAGAGGTTATGATCTGAAGCTTTCTTTTGATATGGAACTTCAAATGGAAGTGGAAAAAATTGTAGAAGAAGAATTACTTCAGGCAAGTAAAAGTCACTTTTTAATGGACCGGGCATTTGTTGTAATGATGGACCCTTACCAAGGTGATGTATTAGCAATGGTTGGGAAACAATTAGATTCCAAAAACCGTAACAACATAATAGATTATCCTTATGGGACGTTCACTACCCAATATGAGGCAGGGTCCACAGTTAAAGGTGCGACTGTTTTAGCAGGATACCAGAAAGGAATTCCTATTGGAAAGGGATATTACGATACAAAGCTCTACTTTAAAGGAACTCCACCAAAAGGTTCTTATTCAAATCTTGGTTATATGACAGATTTGAATGCACTAAAGAAATCATCAAACGTGTACATGTTTCATGTAGCCTTAGAAATTGCTGATCTGGAATATGTCAAAAACGGCCCGTTAAATGTATCAAGTGAGGATTTCCAAAGACTGCGAAATTATTTTGCACAATTTGGATTAGGTGTTCCTACAGGTATTGACTTACCTCAGGAATCCTCTGGATTATTGAGTACACCAGATACAGCTGGTAAGCTTTTAGATATTGCTATAGGTCAGTTTGACACATATACACCACTTCAGTTGGCACAGTATGTTTCGGCTGTTGCAAATGGTGGTTCAAGGGTTCAACCACGTATCGTTACAAGTATTCATACACCTCTAGAAGACTCAACATTAGGTCCAATTGCCGTTGATAAGTCTCCAAATGTGTTAAATAAAGTTAATAACACACCGGAGGAAATTGAGAGAGTTCAGCAAGGCTTCAGGTTAGTTGTTACCTCTGGAACAGCTTCTGCTTATATTGATTATGATGTTGCTGGTAAAACTGGAACATCTCAAACCAATTACTATGGTCCAAAGCGAGAGTATTGGGGTAGAAAAACAAATAACTTAAACTTTATAGGATATTATCCTTCAGAGAACCCTGAAGTGGCTTTCAGTGTTGTTGTTCCGTGGGCTAGTAACGATAAAGATGCAGTTAATAAACACATTGCAAATCGAATCGTAAAAGCTTATATGGATTTACAAAAGAAGTACTTAACAACAACAGAGATTGAAACACAAGAAGTTACAGAAACCGAATAAACTAACACATTAGACATCAGTCTGTCATTGAACATGGCAGGCTGTTTTGTATTTTTAAAACAATAATATGGAATCACACATAAATCCCTTCTCTTTTCACAAAATAACATTGAAAACGAAAGGGAGTGAACAACTTGGCAAAAAGAACAAAGAAAAATGATCCGCAGCAAAAAAACAAAAAAGGTTTTGATTCAAGTGTAATCGATTCTGAATTCAGTCATGAAGTAGGAAGTACTGACACAAATAAGATACACAAAGATAAAGCGAAGAAAGAAAAAGCTTCTAAAAACAATGGTGAATATAAAGGATAAAAACTTGGTGCTTAGCCAAGTTTTTTCTTATATTTCATAATCATTATTAGTAAGCAAATTTTTTAAGATTATGTTGAATATTTTATTAGTTTCATTATATGATAGAGATAGAAACATACCGACCGGTTAGTTGGTGTGGGAGAAGGAGTGAGATTGGTTGAATTTTTCTTATTCAGAGAAGGTAATATCACTTCAAGAGAAACTACATACATTTATGAAAGAAAATATTTATCCTAATGAATATTTGTACGAACAACAGTTAGGTGAACAACAATCAAGATGGACAACAATTCCTCCTATAATGGAAGAACTCAAGGAGAAAGCAAAGGCAGAAGGTTTATGGAATCTATTTCTACCAGATAGTGAGTATGGGGCAGGTCTTACGAATATTGAATATGCTCCGTTGTGTGAAATTATGGGGAGGTCACTAATTGCTCCGGAGGTTTTCAACTGCAATGCTCCTGACACAGGCAATATGGAAGTGCTAGTTAGGTATGGAACAGAAGAGCAGAAGAAACAATGGCTTAGGCCATTATTAGATGGAAAAATTCGTTCTTGCTTTTCTATGACAGAGCCTGATGTAGCTTCAGCTGATGCGACAAATATTTGTGCAACGATTGAAAAAGACGGGGATGAGTATGTAATCAATGGTCGTAAATGGTGGTCCTCAGGTGCAGGAGATCCAAGATGCAAAATTGCTATCGTTATGGGAAAAAATGATCCAGATGCTTCAAAGCATGAACAGCAATCTATGATCCTTGTACCACTAGATACTCCAGGAGTAAAGATTGAGCGGGTTCTTCCTGTTTTTGGATATGATCATGCACCACATGGTCATGCTGAAATTTCTTTTGAGTCAGTTCGTGTCCCAGCATCAAATATGATTCTAGGAGAGGGAAAGGGCTTTGCTATTGCACAGGGAAGATTAGGTCCTGGAAGAATACATCATTGTATGCGTTTAATTGGAGCAGCAGAAAGAGCGCTTGAACTTTTATGTAAGCGCGTACAAAACAGGGGAGCTTTTGGAAGAAGCCTTTCACAGCAAGGAGTAATTAGAGAGTGGATTGCTGACTCTAGAATTGAAATTGAACAAGCAAGGTTACTAACCCTCAAAGCAGCATATATGATGGATACAGTTGGGAATAAACAAGCTAAAGCAGAAATTGCCATGATTAAGGTTGTCGCCCCTTCTATGGCACTAAAGGTGCTAGATCGTGCCATTCAGGCTTTTGGAGGAGCTGGTGTGAGTGAAGATTTTCCATTAGCAGCTCAATGGGCAAATGCAAGAACACTAAGAATAGCTGATGGTCCAGATGAAGTTCATCGCGCACAAATAGGAAAGCTTGAATTGAAAAAATATCAGTAGACAGTAAGTAAGGAGGGAATGAATTTGCATATTAAGGATTTATTTGATTTATCAGGTAAAACTGCTGTTATTACAGGTGGTGGAAGAGGACTCGGAGAACAAATTGCAGAGGGATTTGCAGAAGCTGGAGCTAATATTGTTTTATGTTCACGAAAAGAAGAGGCATGTGTTGAAGTTGCAAATCGTTTAGCCAAAAATGGCGTTCAAGCACTTGGTCTTCGGTGTGATATTACTAAAAAAGAAGATATTACCTATGTTGTTAATGAAACAATGAAACGATTCGGACAAATAGATATTCTCGTTAATAATAGTGGAGCAACATGGGGAGCTCCTGCCGTAGAGATGCCACTAGAGGCATGGCAGAAAGTAATTGATGTAAATGTGACCGGAACATTTTTAATGAGCCAAGCGGTTGGTAAAGAGATGATTAAACAAAAAAGTGGAAAAATCATAAATATTTCATCTGTTGCCGGCTTAGGGGGAACAGATCCCAATTTAATGGACACAATCGGGTATAACACAAGTAAAGGAGCTGTTATTACTCTTACAAAAGATTTAGCCGCTAAATGGGGACAGTACAATATTAATGTAAATGCTATTGCTCCAGGATTTTTTCCAACAAAAATGTCTAAGGTGATCATTGAGCATGGTAAAGATCATTTCCTTTCAGGAACACCTTTGAAGCGATTTGGTTCTGATCAAGATTTAAAAGGGGTAGCGGTGTTTTTAGCCTCAAGAGCATCTGACTTTATAACAGGTGATGTACTTGTTGTCGATGGTGGAACACATGTGTTATAAAGATAGCTTTATCGCTTTCTATCATTATTCTTTAGGAGGTATGTAAATGGAAAACAATGAAAAGTGGTTTGCAAAGTACACTGATTCAATGTCTAATAATGTGGATATTCCTCATATTTCTCTACCTGAAATGCTTCAAAATACCATTAATAAATACGGAAATCATGAGGCAATTTCTTTCTATGGTAAGAAATTTACGTATCATGAGGTTGCAAATATGGTTTTTGCGTTTACATCAGCACTTCAACAGTCAGGCGTGCAAAAAGGTGATAGAGTTGCGATTATGCTGCCCAACTGTCCACAGTATGTTGTCTCCTATTACGGTGCCTTAAATGCTGGTGGGATTGTGACTCAGCTCAATCCTATGCTTGTTGAAAGAGAGCTAGAGTACATTTTAAATGATGCTGGTGCTGAAACAATTGTTGTTTTTGATAGTATTTACCCGAGAGTAAAGTCTATTCAGTCAAAAACACAGTTGAAAAATATCATTACTGTTAGTCTTCAACCTTCTGGAAAAATTCAGGAAGAGGATGACACATTTGAGAGCTTTCTAGCTAAACAGAACGGTCAGGTTTTACCAGTTGATATTGAGCCGGAACACGATATCGCGGTTTTACAATATACGGGAGGAACGACTGGACGTTCAAAAGGGCTATGCTGACTCATAGAAATGTTGTGGCAAATGCTGTGCAATCTTATGAATTTTTTAAAGAAGAAATTATTATGGGACAAGAAAAATGTTTGACTGTCATTCCATTATTTCATGTTTTCGGAATGTCTAGCTGCATGAATCTTACCATCTTGTGTGGAAACTGCTT
Source organism: Metabacillus endolithicus (assembly GCF_023078335.1). GTDB lineage: Bacteria > Bacillota > Bacilli > Bacillales > Bacillaceae > Metabacillus > Metabacillus endolithicus. The sequence continues at coordinate 4,369,325 of NZ_CP095550.1, forward strand.
AATCATGCTCCCGAGATTTGATTTAGAGGAAGTGCTACAAACAATTAAGAAGGAACAGCCTACAGTATTTCCAGGCGTACCAACGATGTATGTAGCAATTACTAACCATCCAAAAGCTGAGGAATATGGAATTGATTCAATTAAAACGTGCAACAGTGGAAGTGCTCCAATGCCGGTTGAGTTGTTGAATGAATTTGAAAGAAAAACTGGTGCCAAAATTTTAGAAGGCTATGGGCTTTCCGAGGCTTCACCCACTACCCATTGTAACCCGCCATTTGCAGAAAGAAAGGCTGGTACTGTTGGGTTAGGGTTGCCTAACACTGCATATAAAATAGTGGATGTAGCAACAGGTAAACAGGAAGTACCAATTGGAGAGCTGGGAGAACTGATTATTAGTGGGCCACAGGTGATGAAAGGCTACTGGAATATGCCTGAGGAAACAGCTGTTACACTTAGAGATGGCTGGTTGTTTACAGGTGATATTGCAAGAATGGATGAAGAAGGCTATGTTTCAATTGTGGATCGAAAAAAAGACCTAATTATTGCGAGCGGTTACAATGTCTATCCGAGAGATATTGAAGAAGTTCTCTATGAACATCCTAGCGTTCAAGAAGCAGTTGTCATTGGTATACCTGATGAGTATCGAGGGGAAACGGTAAAAGCATTTATTGTCTTAAAATCAGGGAAAACAGCAACAGAAGAGGAAATGATTGAATACAGCCGTAAACATTTGGCTACTTATAAAGTTCCGAGGTTTATTGAATTTCGGAAGGAATTACCTAAAACAAATGTCGGAAAGATTTTAAGACGTGCTTTGAGGGAAGAAGTATTAAAACAATAAAGAATTCAATCTATTTTACTGATAACTGAAAGGAAAAAATACTTGAATTTAACCATAGTTAAAACTGATGATAGCTCTAAACAAAGACGTCTTAGCCTATGGTATAATCTGAAAAAAGTAGAATAGATTGAGAGGATATGAAAAATGAAAGAGAAAATAAGAGAGCAAAGTATTCAACTATTTGCAACAAAAGGGTTTAAAGAAACATCCATCCAAGATATTGTAGATGCTCTCAATGTCACTAAAGGAACTTTTTATTATTACTTCACTTCTAAGGAACAGCTGTTAATGGATATACATTTACAGTATATTGATGATTTGTTAGAAAAACAGGAAAACATCATTAAAAACGAATCCATGAATTGTAAGGATAAGTTGTATAACATCGTTTATATGCTCATTCATGATATTGAAAAAGAAGGATTAAGTGCAAAGGTGTTCTTTCGTGAAATGCGTAACCTTAATGAAGATCATCTTACATTAATAGTCCCGAAAAGAGATCAATTTCGAATCAATATCCAAAAATTATTAGATGAAGGTATTGAACAAAACGAAATTCGCTCTGATTTACCGACAGATATTGTAACACTTAGTATATTAGGAATGACTAACTGGAGCTATTTTTGGTTTGATCCTCAAGGTAGGGCATCAGATAAGGACGTTTCAGAGGTGTTTATTAAAGTGTTATTGGAAGGATTGGCTGTATAGTTGCCTGATGATGCAAGATTAACTTGCATCATCAGAAAAAAATTTACAAAAAACATACCGACTGGTTAGTAAGTAAAGGGAGGATTTATTCATGTTGAAAAATCAAGTTAGATCAATTTGTGTAGTTGGGGCAGGACAAATGGGTCATCAAATTGCCATGTTAAGTGCATTAGCTGGATTTGAAACAGTTATTCAAGATGTAAATGTAGATGCTCTTCAAAAAGCAGAATCAACTCTACATACAATAATGGACAAATGGGTAGCAAAAGGGAAAATCAGTATTGAAACCAAGGAGCAGGCTTTCCAAAGATTAATATTTTCAACTGATTTACTGGATTCTGTGCAAGATGCAGATTTTATTATAGAAGCAATTGTTGAAAAATTAGATGCAAAGCAAGAATTGTTCCGTAAGCTTGATGAATATGCAAAGCCAGAAGCAATCCTAGCTTCAAATAGTTCAACAATTGTAAATTCACTCTTAGCTGATGTAACGAATCGTCCTGATAAGGTTGTGAATATGCATTTCTTTTTTCCACCCCTTGTGATGGATTGTGTAGAGGTTGTGAAAAGTGAAGAAACATCTGAGCTTACAGCTCATATGACGATGTTTGTTTGTGAAAAAATGAATCGAACGGCCGTTCTTTTACAAAAGGAGATTTCAGGATTTATTGCAAATCGAATTTTAGGGGCATTACAGCGTGAAGCCGTTTATCTGTATGAAAACGGTTATGCAGATTTTAAAGATATTGATCTTATTTGTAAAAAGGCTCTAAGTCATCCAATAGGACCATTTGAATTAATGGATTTGTCGGGAATCGATGTTGGTTACTTTGTTATGCAACAAAGATTTTCAGAAACTGGTGATCCGGCGGATAGACCTGCTGCATGTATTGAGGAAAAAGTAAAGCAAGGCCATTTAGGAAGAAAAACCGGTAAGGGTTGGTATGAGTATAAGAAAGAAGAGGTCAGAGGCTAATGAAGCATGAAACATTAGTAAAAGTTCGTTTTTGTGAAACTGATGCCTTAGGACATGTAAACAACACCAGCTTTTTTATTTATTTGGAGGAAGCACGGGTTTTATTTTTTGAAAGCATCGGTTATTCGATGAAAATGGATGGCTGGGAATTTATTCTTGCTTCTACAAAATGTGATTTCATTGGGCAAGCTTTTTTTAATCAAAAACTAAAGATCGAAACAGAGGTTAGCAAAATTGGCAATAAAAGCTTTCATTTAGCTCACTCCATTATTGATGATGTAACAGGTGAATTGGTTGCTAGAGGTGAGGCAATCATTGTTTATTTTAATTTTGAAATGCAAAAAAGTATGCCAATTCCGAATGAGTTAAAAGAAGCATTACAAAGTCATCATACCCTTATTTAAATTAGTAACGATCTAGTTTTATATCCTATTAAAAGGAGTGAAAATCATGAGTGATATAATTCCAGTCAGAAGTGGAGAGGAGCTTAATGATAAAACAGTTAAAGAATTTTTAATACATCATTTTCCGCAGCTTTCTGAAGAAGATCCCCTAATCATTAATCAATTTGGAACAGGTGCTTCAAATTTAACGTATGAGCTTAAGCTAGGAAACTGGGAAGGAGTGTTAAGAAGGCCACCACTTGGTCCTGTTGCACCTAAAGCTCATGATATGAAACGAGAATTTAAAATTTTGAGTGCCCTTCACCCTATGTTTCCACCTGCACCGAAACCGTATCTGTTTTCAGAAGACGAAGAGGTGGTCGGAAGTCCATTTCTTATTATGGAAAGAAGGCATGGAATATTGTTAAATACTGATTTTCCTCCCGATACTCCGTCTTCACATGAGCTTGGAGAAAAGTTAAGCGAAATGATGATTGATACTCTTGTTCAGCTTCACCAAGTTAATTATAAAGGAACAGTTTTAGAAGAACTGAGTAACCCTGATGGCTTTTTGGAACGTCAGGTTTATGGTTGGATAAAGCGATATCACAGTGCAAAAACAGATGATATTAAAATAATAGATGAATTAACAAATTGGCTAGTAAAAAATATTCCTTCTTCACAAGAAGCCACGATCATACATTATGACTTTAAATTCAACAATGCATTATTCTCTCATGATTTTAGTCAACTAACTGGATTGTTTGATTGGGAAATGACAACTGTTGGTGATCCATTAGCAGATGTTGGTGCAGCGTTAAGCTATTGGTGTCAGAACGATGATCCGGACCTATTGAAATATGGACTTGGTAAGCCACCAATAACAGTTAAAGAAGGATTTTATACTAGAAATCAATTTATCGAACGATATGCTGCAAAAAGTGGCCGTGATTTGTCACAAATCCATTACTATATGACATTTGCTTATTTTAAGCTAGCGGTCATTTGTCAGCAGATTTATTATCGTTATCATAATGGGCAAACAAATGATAAACGGTTTAAAGACTTTCATCTATATGTGAAAACACTTATTGAGCATGCTGTATCTGTAAGTCGAGAAAAGGCAAGGTGAACTCAGGTATGGGCGTTAGGAGATCTCCTTCAAGAAAGGGGTGTAAAGGGTGACAAAGGTACATGTGATCATGAAAAAAGAAGAAATTATTGAGGAGAAAATGGAGGGGAATATTGCAATTGTTATCGATGTCTTACTGGCAACCTCAACAATCACCTGTGCACTTGTGGATGGGGCGAAAGCGGTTATTCCTGTTCATAATGCAGAAGAAGCTCGTGTAGCCTCAAATCTTATCAGAGCAGAAAATCACATACTAGTTGGAGAATATGAGGGGAAAACAATTGAGGGTTTTTATGATCCAATGCCAACCATTTTAAAAGACAGCATTCAAGGCAAGCATATGATCTTATCTACAACAAATGGAACAGTAGCAATTAATAAATCAAAAAAAGCAAATAAAATTTATATTTGTTCTCTATTAAATGGAAAAGCAGTTGCAAATACAATTACTCATTTTCATAAAGATGATTCTATTATTATTGTGTGTTCTGGATCTTCAGATCAGTTTTGTTTAGAAGATTTTTATGGAGCGGGGCATCTTATCTATCATTTACAAGAAAAGATGCATTTACAGCTAACAGATTCGGCTAAGGCAGCTCGACTTTTTTATGAAAGCAATAAATCTGTTGCTGAAACGATTCTTCTTTCATCAAGGGTAGGAGAAATGCTTGAAAAATATGGATTCATTGATGAAGTGAAAGTTGTTAGCCAAAAAGATTGCTTTGAAATTGTTCCATTTTTTGACGGAGAAAAAATTATAGCAGGGGGAGAGTGTGTATGACTTTACTAGCTAATAAAGGCGGTAGCTTTTTATATGACTATGATTTACCTTTAAATCTATTTACTCCTGAAGATGTAACAGATGAACAAAAAATGATTGAAAAAACGGCAAAACAGTTTGTAGAAAAAGATGTAACACCTGTTAGAGAGAGAATTGAAAATCAAGATTTTGATAAAGTAGTAGAGTTGTTAAAAAAAGCCGGTGAGCTTGGACTCCTTGCACACAGTGTACCGGAGCAGTATGGTGGGCTAGGTCTTGACAAGGTTAGTAAAGGTATTGTTGGAGAAGTTGTCGGAAGGTCTGGTGGATATGGTGTTGCCCATTCAAATCATACATGTATCGCTACTCTTCCGATCACTTATTTTGGTACAAAGCAACAAAAAGAACGTTACTTACCTAAATTGGCTTCAGGAGAATATCTTGGTGCATATTGCTTAACGGAGCCGAATGCGGGTTCAGATGCTCTGGCGTCACAAACAACTGCAAAACTAAATGACCAAGGAACTCATTATCTGTTAAACGGTACAAAACTTTATATTACAAATGCAATATTTTCAGATACATTCATTGTATATGCGAAAGTAGATGGTGATAAATTTTCGGCCTTTATTGTTGAAAAGAACTATCCTGGAATTTCTTTAGGACCTGAGGAACAAAAGATGGGTATTAAAGGTTCCTCTACAAGAGCTGTTATTTTAGAGGATTGTCTAGTTCCTAAAGAAAATCTATTAGGAGAAATCGGGAAAGGTCATGTTATAGCTCTAAATGTTCTAAATTTAGGGCGGTTTAACTTAGGGTCTGCGTGTGTAGGGGGTGCAAAGTATGCATTAGAACTTGCACTTTCTTATACAAAACAGCGGATTCAATTTGGTAAATCAATTGCAGATTTCCCTGCCACAAAGGAAAAAATAGCCCTGATGTCAGCACGTATATTCGCCGCTGAGTCTATTCAATATCGAACTGCAGGGTTGCTCGAAGAAATTCTAGGTAACATAACAGAAGATGAAGATATCACAGCTATCGGAAAGAAATTAATGGAATACGCTACAGAATGTGCCATCTGTAAAGTATATGGATCTGAAACACTTGATTCAGTCAGTGATGAGGCTCTTCAATTACACGGTGGGGCAGGCTTTATTAAGGAATATACGATCGAGCAAGTTTATCGAGATTCACGTATTAATCGAATTTTCGAAGGAACAAATGAGATTAATCGCTTGTTATTACCGACCCATTTATTTAGAAAAGCTTTAAAAGGAGAAATTCCTCTAGAAGAGATGATTCAAACAGCGATTCAAAATTTGGCCGTGAACCCAAGTCAAGATAATGGGGAGTTTTCTCAGGAAAAGGCGGCAATAAGCGCAATGAGAAACGTTTTTTTAGCTTGTATTGGAGCTGTTTATGAGCAATTCGGCGAAAAACTTTTTGATGAACAAGAAACACTAATGAAATTATCAAATATAGCAATAGAGCTTTATGCAGCTGAATCGACTCTTGCTAGGTCAATAAAGCGGGATGATCGATTAAAAAGGTTACTAGCAAGAACAGTCTTGGAACAGTCACTGCTTTCTGTTGAAGTCATGTCAAGACAACTTGTGAATGGCGTGGTAAACGGTAAAAAAAGAAGCTTATTTATACAAATGATAACGAGTCACCTTCAATCAGTTGACGTTACGTCAACGGTAGAAGAAAAGCGTGAAATTGCACGGGCTCAATTTGAAGCTGAACGATTTGTAACGAAATGAGGTGCTGTTAATGAGGTTTTTAAATAAACTTGCTGTTATTACCGGAGCTGGGAGTGGAATTGGAGAAGCAACAGCGATACGCTTAGCTAAGGAAGGAGCAACAGTTGTTTTAGTAGGAAGAACAAAAGAAAAGCTTGAAAAAGTTGCTAGAATTATTAATGAATCTAAAGCTTGTGAAAAAGCTATTCCATACCCGGCCGATGTGACTTCTGAGGATAGTATAAAGAAACTTGCTATTTTTTTAGAAAGCGAATATCCATCACTTGATATTGTTGTAAACAACGCTGGAGGCTCATCAAAATCTACCATTCTTGAAACTACGGAAGAGCAGTGGGACACAGTACAGGCTGTTAATTTGAAAAGTATCTTTTTAGTTTCGAAACATCTCGGGAAACTAATGAAAGAACAAAACTTAACAGATTACCGTTCAATCGTAAATGTTGCTTCATTATCGGGGTATAAGGCTGGTGCTCAAATTCCACATTATAGCTCGGCAAAAGCTGGGGTTATTAATTTTTCAAGAGCCTTAGCATTAGAGCTTGCTCCTTATAAAATTCGTGTTAATTCTGTTTCACCTGGATTTGTTGAAACACCGTTAACTGAGAAGGGGTTGGAAAATGAGGCTTTTGTAAAAGCGATTAAACGTAGTACTGCGCTTGAACGCGTTGGGCAACCTGATGAAGTAGCAAATGTAATTGCTTTTGTTGCATCTAATGAGGCTTCATATATGACAGGATCAGATGTGTTGGTTGATGGAGGCTGGCTTATTAAATAACGGTATGCCAATTCAAAGGTTTTTACTAGTTTATTAAAAAGGAGTCAATCAAATGAGTGATTTATTGATAGAAAGAGAAGGGGCAGTGTTAACTCTTTGTCTTAATAGACCTGAAAATTTGAATGCTTTTAGTGCAGAAATGATTAGAATGTTAACAAAAACATTTCAAGACGCTCAACTTGATGAGGAAGTACGTGTGATTGTATTGAAGGGATCGGGGCGATCTTTCTCTGCCGGTGGAGATGTAAAAACAATGGGAACATCAACTGGTTCAGAGGTTTATGAACATATTGGTCAATTAAATGAATGCATTAAAGCAATGACAGAACTTGAAAAACCAATTATTGCGGCTGTACATGGTTTTGCAGCAGGAGCAGCTTTTAATTTGGCATTAGCTTGTGACATGATTTATGCATCAGAAGAAAGTAAATTTGTCATGAGCTTTTCACAAGTAGGATTGATATCTGATGGTGGTGGATTACACTTTCTTCCAAAAATAATTGGACCTTATCGGGCAAAAGAGCTCTTCTTTTCAGCAAAACCAATAACTGCTCAGCAGGCTTACCAATACGGGATTGTTAACGAGCTTATTCCGTTAGATGAATTATCAAGCCGTGTGGCTGCAATTGCTAATGAACTTTCACAAGGTGCTGTAAGAGCATACGGACTCATGAAAAAAATTATTCATTCTGCAGGTTCATTAGAAAATGTGTTGGAGATAGAAAGAATTACTCAAACGTATATGATTCAAACGGAAGATCATAAAGAAGGTGTTAAAGCATTTAAAGAAAAACGGAAACCACAATTCAAAGGGAAGTAGGAGGATATTAAGATGAAAGCTATTCAATTTGAACAATATGGCGGACCTGAGGTATTAAAATATATAGATTTAGATTATCCAAAACCAAGAGATTTTGAGGTTGTTATAAAAATTGAAGCAATAGGTGTAAACTATGCAGACACAGCAAGAAGAGAGGGACAGTATGTAGTCGATACACCTCTTCCTTATGTACCAGGCTCAGAAGTCGCAGGTACAGTGGTCGAGGTGGGCAAGGATGTTAAAGGAATTTCGGTTGGTAGCCGAGTTGTTACATTACTAAGCTCACGAAAAGCTACGGGTTATGCTGAATACACAGTTGCGGATGGAAGAGCACTTATTCCAGTGCCGGACAATGTGGAGTTTAGTACAGCTGTAGCCTTACCGTTACAAGGGCTGAGTGCTTATCATATATTAAAAACAATGGGAAGACTAGAGAAAGGAGAGACGGTATTAATTCATGCAGCAGCAGGTGGGGTTGGAACATTAGCTGTACAACTTGCTAAATTGTTTGGAGCTGGGAAAGTTATTGCTACGGCAAGTACAGATGAAAAACTGGCATTAGCAAAAGAACTTGGAGCTGATGTTCTAATCAATTATACAAAAGAGGGATGGGAAAAAGAGGTATTAACCGCAACAAATGGAGTTGGAGCGGATGTTGCATTAGAGATGGCAGGTGGAGATGTTTTCCGAAAAACACTGGATTGTTTAGCACCTTTTGGTCGGTTAGTTATTTATGGGGTTGCCAGTGGAGAACAAGCTAGATTATATCCTTCATCTTTAATGGCAGAAAATAAATCGGTCATTGGCTTCTTTTTACCGGGAATTATGAAAAAACAAGAGTTGTATAGTAGTAGCTTAACAGAACTATTAACATATGTTAACGATGGAACACTCTTACTTAAAATAGGTGGAGTTTTCCCTTTAGAAAAAGCAGCAGATGTACATCGTCTACTTCAAAGTAGGAAAACTCAGGGGAAGTTGGTATTAGTTCCATAATCTAAAGGATATTTTTTGCTACAAAACGTGGTAAACTTCAGCAGTATGCATTTAATTTTTATCTACAAAAAAGTCGGAAATTCCGGCTTTTTTAACTTTATTAGTCATAATTCACACCCTATATCATATATTAATTTTGTCGAGGTTATTTTTCATATATTGACAAACTTTTATTACTATGTACACTTATTTTAAAGGTATAAACATTTATATATGTAAATTCAATAGGAATATGTTCGTTATATAAAACTAATGTACTAGTATAGAGGTCATGAAAAAGGGGAAGGGAAGCAATGAATAGTGAAATAACAAATCAAGAGGAAGCTATACAAACACTGGAACTTTATGCTGTTGTATCCTCAAATGGGAGATTTCAATACATTTCTTCTAATTCTTTTGAATTAATAGGCTACACAAGTACGGATCTAATTGGACGATATATAAAAGATTTTATTCATAATGAAGATTTATTTTTAATAGAGAGTTATTTTTATAACGAACATCATTTATATCCATGTTCCATACGATTTTTGATGCAAAATGGTAGATATATTTGGCTAGAATCAAATGCTGATTTTATCCGAAGTAACATCCAAAAAGAAGGACATGATATTATTCTCAAGATGAAAGCATTAACACCTCATTCGATTAATGATACGGCTACCGTTGAAGATCAATCGAATGATGTAATAAATGAACATGATGAATGGGCTATATTACAGGATTTACCTACACCAGTCTTTATTTCTAGGAAAGGTAAGTTACTCTTTGTAAACAAGGCATTCCAAGAGTTGTTAGGTGCTAGATCTTCGGATCAATTAATAGGTAAGCATACGTTTGATTTTATCGATGAATCTTTTCATTCGGTTATTAAAAATAGAGAGTCGCGGTTACATAAAGGAGAAAGAGTAGGTATTATTGAGGAAACATGGCGCAGGATTGATGGGCGTGAAATAAATGTAGAGATTATGGCATCTTTAACAAATGTTGATGGGGGACAAGCAGAAATTGTCATATTAAATGATATCTCATCCCGAAGGAATTTCCAAAAAATTCTTCAAAAGAGTAGGGAACGGTATCAGCGTTTAATTGATAATTCGATTGATACAATTGCAGTTATTCATAAGGATCAATTTGTTTTCATGAACGAGTCTGGTATTAAGCTTTTTGATGCGGAGTGCTACCCTGACTTGTTAGGGCGGAATATATATGATTACCTACATCCTAATGACCATCAAACAATGAAAAATACATTGAAAAACATACAAGATGGGGTTGCTGATGTTCAAGTAACAAACCAATCTTGGTTAATTTCCAATGAAAAAAAGGTTTTTACAGAAATGGTTTGTATTCCAACTACATATTTTGGTGAGCAAGCTGTTCAAGTTATCCTTCGTGATATTTCGTATAGGAAAAAAACAGAGGAGCTCATGTTGCGTTCTGAAAAACTATCTATAGCAGGCCAATTAGCTGCTGGAATTGCCCATGAAATACGAAATCCATTGACTGCGATTAAGGGATTTTTACAAATTATGCATCCCGATTTAGAACATCACCGTCAATATTTGAATATTATCTTTTCTGAGCTGAATCGAATTGAGATGATATTAAGTGAACTTCTTGTTCTTGCAAAACCACAGGAAACAAAATTTAAAAAAACGAATTTAATTACCTTATTAAACGATGTAGCGATGCTACTTGAAACACAAGGTAATATGAAAAATGTTGCTATTGTTCAAAATCATGACAATCAATCTTTATCAATTAATTGTGATGAAAATCAATTAAAGCAATTGTTTATAAATTTATATAAAAATGCTATTGATGCGATGCCTAAAGGCGGAAAAGTATCTGTATTAACAAAAAAATCAAATCATAATGTTCAAATTATTGTTAAAGATGATGGAGAGGGAATTCCTCCAAGCGTTTTAAAAAGAATAGGTGAGCCGTTTCTTACAACAAAAGAAAAAGGAAACGGATTAGGTTTAATGATAAGTTATAAAATCGTTGAAAATCATAATGGAAGTATGTCGGTCGATAGTCAACAAGGAATAGGGAGTACTTTCACCATTACATTACCTTTTATAGAATAAGCAAAAAAGAACCAACAGATAATATTCGTTGGTTCTTTTTGTAAATGAGCTACAAACTTTTTAAATAATCTTCAATTCGATCCATAGCTTCAATTAATTGTTCCATGGAATAGGCATAAGACAGCCTTACATATCCTTCACCGTATGTAGAAAAAGCACTGCCAGGAACAAGGGCAACTCCTGCTTTTTCTACAAGAGAGAGAGCAAATTCAAAGGAAGTTTGTTCAAACTTCTTAATACTTGGGAAAAGATAAAAAGCTCCATTAGGCTTTATCACATCAAATCCCATTTTAACTAAACGGTCATAAACATAATCTAATCGCTCTTTATATGCTGTTTTCATTTCTTCTGCATCATTCATTCCAATTGTTAAGGCTTCATATGCTGCTTTTTGAGAAATCGATGTGGCACAGGAGACATTATATTGGTGAACTTTTAATAAATGTTTTGCTACAGAATGGGGTGCAAATAACAAACCAATTCTCCAGCTCGTCATGCTATGTGATTTTGACAGTCCATTAATAACAATTGTCTGCTCTCTAAGATAAGAAGCAATTGAATTGTGTGTCCCGTTATAAACTAACTCACTATAGATTTCATCCGATAAAACAAAAATATCTTTCCCTCTTAAAAGGTTTGCAATTTCTTCAAGTTCTTCATTACTAAGTGTAGCACCTGTAGGGTTTGAAGGATATGGGAGAACAATACATCTTGTTTTTTCTGTTATGTAAGAAGCGAGCAATTCAGCAGTTAATTTAAAATCATTTTCAGTTGTATCTACATAGACTGGAACACCACCAGCCAATTTAATTAGTGGTTCATATCCAGGATATACAGGACTTGGTAATATTACTTCACTGCCTTCTTCTAATAATGTTCGGAAAGTACAATCAATTGCTTGACTAGCACCTACTGTAACAATAACTTCATTTTCAGGAGAGTAGGTAAGACCGTATTTTTTTGAGACAAATTGGCATGCCGCTTCACGAAGCTCAAAAAAACCAGCATTGTGCGTATATGTCGTAAAGTCATGCTGAATAGCAGTTACACCAGCATTTTTTACATGGTTAGGTGTTGTAAAGTCCGGTTGACCAATAGTTAGAGAGATAACATTCTCATAGTCAGCCACCATGTTAAAGAACTTTCTAATTCCTGATAATTCAATTTCCTTAACTTTTGAGTTAACCAAATGCTCCATACTAATAAACCTCCTATAAATCTTATTATAAGCATCAAAATTACTAATCATATTAAATGGTGTAGAAGGTTAGTAAATAAATGAATGCGTTAATAAATGAACTAAAAAGTTTCATAACAGTTATTTTACCATTTTTCTTATACAAGTCATCCCTTTCTAACTCGTTTAGTCAATATAAAGAACGGGAATAGTAAAAGGGAATGCAAAAAGAGGGTAGTGAAGAAATGATTAGAACATTAGCAATAACAACTGAGGAAGAGGTTATCTATGATCTTTCTCTAAGTGAACTAAAAAAAGGAAACATAGAGTGGTATTGGGTTGACTTTCAAGAGCCAACCGATGACGAAGTGAAAAAGCTTTCAACTTTTTTCCATTTCCATCCACTAGCTATTGAAGACTGCTTAGAGTTTGTTCAAAGACCTAAAATGGATTTTTATGACCATTATTTTTTTGTTGTCATTCATTCTATTAATCAAAGTACATTTGAAGCGGATGAGATTGATCTTTTTGTTTCGAATCGCTTTATCGTTACTTTTCATAAAAACCCTGTTAGGGATATAACAAACATATGGCAGCGTGTAAAAAAAGAAGTTAGCCTTCAAAAAAGTCCAATGCAAATTCTGTATCAAATCGTGGACAAGATTGTTGATGAATATTTTCCTCCTGTTTACAAATTAGAAGATTCAATCAATCAGGTTGAGGATAATACTAGTGACCAAACAATAAGTGAACTCATGGAGCAAGTATTTGATATTCGATCAGAGTTAAATAAATTAAGAAGAACCATAGTCCCAATGAGGGACCTACTCTATCGAATCATCTCCTCATCAAGGCTCAATTCACTAAAGGAAAAGCATATTTATTTTCAAGACATTTATGATCACTTGTTAAAGCTAGTTGAAATGATTGATGCTAACAGAGAATTATCTTCTGATATACGTGATAGCTATTTATCAATAAGTTCTGATCGCATGAACAGAGTCATGATGACGTTAACAGTTATGTCTTCGATTTTTCTGCCTTTAACGTTTATTGCAGGAGTTTACGGTATGAATTTTCAATATATGCCTGAATTGACAGGGAAATATAGCTATTTTATTGTGCTTGGACTTATGGGCTTAATTGGTCTTGGGATGATATGGTTTTTCTATAAAATGGGATGGTTTCGGTTTCATAAAGGAACAAAATTGTAACAACGGACAAATATCTCTTGAACTCTACGAACTATATAGTAAGATACAAATAGTACTTATTTACTAGAAGAGGTGGTAAATGATGAACGATATGAACTCATTATTAACCGAAGAAGAACAAAAGCTCATTTTAAAATTAGAATCAGAAATGCTTTTTGCCCTTACTGTCTCGCATATGACTTTTTATAAAAATGAAATTCAAGCAATCATTTCACAGGCAAAACGTAGACATTCATTTCTTGAAAAGCTTGAAAAAGAAGCTTTAGTATAAAAATGAGGTTCCTCCGGACTTGAGAAAAAGTCTTAATGGGAACCTCTTTTTTTATTTGAGTGATAATGACTATCTTCCTAAGTAATCCTTCATAAGGAATATGGTAGGTCCTTTTGTTTAGTTCTTATTGATTACGAGGGCGTGTTTTTTCTGCCTTTTTATTTGTAGAAGTAAGTTCTTTTGAGAACTCAGGGTCTGTTAAAGGTTTTGCTGTTTGAAGACCTGATTTTGAACGTACATTTCTCTTTGTCATGTAAGTGCCTCCTAAAATAATTTAACAATACCCTTTTATTTTTTAACGAATCATATCATTTTATTTTAACAATTTCTACCTTAATGGAGGTATGATATAAGAAAGTTGTTTCTAAATATAGGAGGTTTAATTAATGAATAATCATAGTTTAAGTATTGCTTATCACAAGTGGGCAACTTTAAAGGTGGTAGGGCATATCCTAACCTTACCTAAAGAGATACATAAACAAGAAATAATAAGTGTGTTCCCCTCATTATTTGATACACTCTTACACATGATAGAGGTAGATGAACTATGGCTATCAAGAATAAAAAATAGAGAAATTAGCATAAATGAAAATAACACAATTGAACAACTATTTGAAAATTATGAAGCGTTATTAAATGAATATGAACAACTGGGACATGATGTTTTGGATCAATTAGTTACATATAAAAGTTCAGAGGGAATAGCACATGAAAATACATATTATGAGATCATTCAACATGTAGTAAACCATGGTACATATCATAGAGGCAATATTTCCGCTATGTTAAGACAATTGGGAAATAAAACAGTATCAACAGATTATATTTATTTTCTAAGAGAACGGCAAGAGTGATTAAGTATAGAAATATCAACATAAAGAAGGAACCGTAACAACGGTTCCTTCCTGAGTTAACGACAACTAAATGATTGAATACGATCTAAATCAATACCGAAATAAACCCAACGATATTGACGTCTACGCCAACGATATCCTGCGATAGAGTTGCGCCCTACAAATGTTGGATAGAACCAGAAGCCACGTCCATTGTTTAAACGAATATATGTGTATCGATATAAACAACCACGAATTCCACCTGGATCTACAGCAAAAACACTTGCTTGACCTTGTGCTTGAAGGGGTGGTATTTCACTTGGTGGTGGACCAGGGGGAGGGCCTGCCTGGTCAAATCCACCTACAAATCCACCTTGACCGTAGCCAGGTGGTCCAAATGGAGCTTGTTGATCAAAATCATTTTGTGGACCATAAGGATATTGATCAAAACCATTACCAACTGGTGGACCATAAGGCGGAAATCCGGGCACTTGAATTGAAAACTGACGATATGGATACATATTTTTCTCTCCTCTCATGAACCTTCGTATTACATTATGCAAGAAAATTAGATAGGTGAGTGTCCCGAATTTGTTTATTGAAGGTATCATTCTGATGAAAACACGGCGGAACAAAAAAAGATAATGAAAAAAGAAGTTTCTTCTTCATTATCTTTCCTTATTATTGTTGTGGTGCACAACAATCCTTCTTAGCATTCAAATCATAGCTCACATAACAGCTATCTTCTTGTAACTTACAGAGTTTTTTTACTTCTGCAGCAATTTTACTAATCTCATCAATTGAATGGTAAATATGATTTTGATTTGTAATAGTAGCTATAGAGAGAGCTACTAATGGTATTTTGTTGAAATTACCGTTCCGATCTTTTGTGTAAACAAATTTATTATTCCAGTCATGAGGATCGTAATATTGTTTTATGCGAATTTCATATTCCTGGATAATAAGTTGGCAAATCTCTTCATAATGGTAATGAGGAAGAATGGCTACAAAATCATCTCCACCGATATGTCCAACAAAGGCATCTCTATCATCAATTAATAAAATATTTTTGCTTAATAGGTTGGCTACTTCTTTTATTAACAAGTCACCTTTTTTAAATCCATATGTGTCGTTGTATTCCTTGAAATGATCAAGATCAACATAAAGAAATGAAAATTCTTTTTGTTTAGTAGTAAGAAATTCATTCATCTTTTCTTCAATAAGAACATTTCCAGGTAATCCTGATAAGGGGTTAGTATACATTGCTAGATTCACTTGTACTTCTGCTAGCTTAATCAGCAGATTTTTTATACTGACTATTCCCTTTAGCATTTGATCTTTAGTAACAACTACATAATCATACAGGTTTTTTTGGCTGCGCCCCATTGCTTTTGAACTAACGACAGTAATTGCTTCAGTATGTTCGACAATAAGTGGAGCTGTATCCATGACTAGATCAATTGGTCTTCCCATAAAAAGATCAAAACCATATTTGGTAGAAATTTTTTGGTAAAATTGTGCTTTCATGACAAGTCCAACGGGTTGATTTTCACTAGCAACAACGATTCCTTCAAGATCAGGTAAATCTTCAAAAATCTGATTTACCTCCGAACTTTTTGTTTCTATTGAAACAACTGGTACTTTTTCGATAATATCTCCAATGGTTACCATGTACTCACGACTCCTATTTTAATGAACAGGCTGATATATTACCTACTATTTTACTATAAAAACAGAAGATTTTTGTTAAATAAATGTAAATTTTTTAGGATTGAGAAATAATATGAAGGATTTCGCTCGTTAGATTAAAGTAAATAGGTATAAATATCTATATTGCTTTTTTGCCTAAAACATTGATATCCTATACTTATTATTGAATTATCATCATTGGAGGATCATTTTGTTATCACTTATAAAACCACTTATTGTGAATATTACCATTTTATTTTCATTAACATTTAATGCTAATTTGTTCTTACCATTTCAAAAAAACGTTAAACTAACATTAAAATATAAATCAATATATGGTTTTTTAGGTGCATTTGGTGCATTGTTATGTATGGCATATCCTATTGAGACGTTAGGAGAAACAAATTTTGATTTGCGTATGATTGCGATTATGGTTGTAACCTTGTATGCTGGGTGGATTCCTGGAAGTATCATTGTTACGATTGTATCAATTGCACGATTTATTATCGGAGGATCTTTTTTACATATCGGAATTATTGTTTCTATAGGCGCTTTTGTTATTTCTCTATTGTTTAGAAAACAGTATTTAAATGCAGCAAATCGATTTATAAGTGCTTCATTTATCTCAATCATTTATTTTTTATTATATATAATCGTTATTTATATTAATATCGATTTCTTAGATGCAAAGTTTTACTGTATCTATTTTTTAGCCTTTTTTGGAACATATATGGCTACGATTTTTATTATTGAAACCTTAATGAAGTCTAATAAACAATTTGATGAAATGGTATACATGGATAAGCTGACAACAACAGGTCAAATGGCAGCATCAATTGCTCATGAAATACGAAATCCTATTACAACTGTAAGAGGTTTTATCCAGTTAATTCAACAAGATACTGTTGATCAAAAATTAAAAAAGTTTGCTCCTCTTATACTAGAGGAACTGGACCGCACAAATAATATTATTACTAATTATTTGAAGTTAGCAAAACCGGAGTCTTTTGAATTAACGAAGGTGGAGCTAAATACAATTCTAAGCGATTCTATAGAATTATTACGTCCTTTAGGCACTTTCTCAAATGTATCCATTGAATTTACTCCTTTTAAAGAAAGTTGTTTTGTAAAGGGGGATATACAGCATATCAAACAATCTTTACTAAATATTATAAAAAATGCGATCGAGTCCATTGAAGAATGTGGAGTAATCGATATTCGAACTGATATAGATCGAAATGAAGGAAGAGCTATTATTAGCATTGAAGATAATGGAAAAGGGATGACAAAAGAAGAGTTAAAGCATATTGGTTTACCTTTTTACACAACGAAAACAAAAGGTACAGGTTTAGGAAGTATGATCACAAATCGACTAATTCGACAAATTGGGGGAACGATAGAATATAGCAGTGAGTTAGGTAAAGGAACCGCTGTTACGGTTACTTTTCAATTAGTTTAATGGTTTCTCTAAATAAAATGGAAAGCTGACAATTCATAGTCAGCTTTCCATTTTTATTATCGTTGTAATTTTTCGACCTTTTGTGTTTTTAAGTCTACCATGTACCATGCTTCACTGTTTTCTTTTTCTCCATCAAGTGAATAGACATGGATTATATAATGACCATTTTCTAAGTGATCATATTGAACAATTGTATTTTCATTATGTTCTGAACCTATTTTCTTCTTGACTAATTGCTCAGCTTCAGTAGGATGTAGCGGATCATCGTTATTATCCAGATTTACTTCTTCTCTTGATTCAACTAGTAGGTCATCATTTCTTTTTATTTCATCATTGCCTGTTTGAAGTAAACCTTGTTCCTGCTCCACTTCTGCTCCATTCATTGCTTCATCTTGGTTGTTCGTATTACAAGCTGTACAAATTAATACAGTCATAAATATTACAAAATATTTCATAATCCACCTCGCGACTTTTATCATAACTCATGCTTATTTTGTTAAATCAGCGTGTTATTTATTCGAAATGAATGCTATCTGGACAATAAAAAAGACAGACATAAGCGTCTGTCTTTAATGTAATGAATGAAAGATAAAGTTTAACAAAAATAAAAATGCAATAATATAAAGAGGTGGTTTAACATCTGTTTGTCTTTTAAGAACAATCTTTAAGATCGGATACATAATAAATCCGAATGCCATACCATCTACAATACTATAGGTAAATGGTATTAAAGCAATAATTAGAAATGCCGGGAAGCTCTCACTAAAGTCATTTAAATCTATATGCTGGATATTTTGTATCATTAAACTTCCAATTAATATTAGTATAGGAGCTATTGCGCTATCGGGAATTATTCTTACAAATGGTAAGAATAAAAGTGAAGTTAAAAATAAAACTCCAGTTGTAAGTGATGTTAAACCAGTTCTTCCACCAGCAGTAATTCCAGCTGCTGTCTCAACAGTACTCACCGTTGGACTTGAGCCGAAAATACCAGAGGTAATTGTTGATAATGCGTTAGCTTGTAAAGATCGATTATATCGCTGTGGACGATTAATCATATGTACTTGACCAAATACTAAGCCGATGTTCTCAAATACGATAACCATTGTTAAAGAAAACGTTGCTGTCCAGAAAGCAATATCAACCATATTTGCAAAAGACATAGCCAAAAAAACCTCTTTATACATAACAAATGCATCAACTGATTTAAAAGTAAAATCATAGTTGAGCTGACCAAAGCATGCTGAAAGAATAGTCCCAAATAATATACTAATTAGAAAGTTACCAGGTATTTGTTTGGAAAATAATATAACAGTTGCAATTAAAGTGATGAGAGTCAAAAAGACAGTGGGTTCACTAAAATCACCTAAGGCTACGTATGTTTCTTTATTTAAAACAACAATGCCGCCTTTTTGTAGACCTATAAATGTTAAGAAAAAACCAATTCCAACTGTTATGGCTTCTTTTAAAGAAAGTGGGATTGACTCCGAGATTATTGTTGAAAGCTTTGTAAAGGCAATAATAGTAAACAGAATACCGGAAACAAAGACAACTGCCAGACCTTCTTGCCAAGTTAGCCCCATCCCCAACACAATAGTGTAAGTGAAAAGTGCGTTTACTCCCATGCCAGGAACAAGGATTATAGGCGTATTTCCGAATAACCCCATAATGAAACAACCCGCCACAGATGTCAGAACTGTTGCTATTATCCCTGCTTCTAAAGGTATCCCCGCGTCGGCTAAGATAGAAGCATTAACAACGACAATATAGACAATAGTGAAAAAAGAAACAGATCCAGCAAGTATTTCCTGTTTTATTGACGTTTTATTTTTAGTTAATTGAAAAAACTTATCCAATGTAGACCTTCCTTAATTGTGCCCCTCAACCCAACCCATTGAATACGAAAAAACGATTCACTACAGGATTATAACAAGAGTGTCACAAAAATGCATTTAATTTTTGTTTCTTTATATTTACAAAGTACATTACTATCATGTCATAGAACCAATAGAAAAATGTAAACAACATAGAAAATAAGACCAATTATGTAGTTAATAATGCAATTGGATCCCAACTAATATTGAAATGAGTAAAGCTTGGAAGGGAAAATGAATTAATGAAATGGATTGAAAAGTTGGGGATTTATTAATTATATGTTTGAGACAACCCTGAACTTTCATATACATGTGTAGAGCGTAGAGAAAGGGTGTGGTGTCTCTGGCACGAAAAGTTTGGGGTGTTGATTCAGTATATACAGTTAATCAAGAGTTATATGATTGTGTTAGAAAGCGATTTGGTTTACCTAAGTTTTGGGGGAGATACTTAACAGATATTCCTAAGGTTTCAAACGGTTTAACTAAACAAGAAATCACTTTTATCAGAAGTAAGGGGATAAAAGTATTACCTATTTATAATGTTATTAGAGAAGCCGTTGGCTATGATGAAGCGCAAATTGCCGTAAGAAATGCTGTTTATCATGCCAGAAGACTTGATTTACCTCAAGGAACGGTTCTGTTCGCAAATGTTGAAAATTTCTTTAATGTTGATTCAGCTTGGATAAGAGGATGGGTCGAGACACTCTTACCGACCGGGTATCAATCGGGATTTTATCATGATCCGGTTGAAGGGGATTTTACTCAAGCTTATTGTCAGGCTGTTCAGGAGAATAATGAAATTGCCCTACAATCCATTTTATGGAGTGCAGAACCTGAACCAGGAGTCACTTCTGAAAGAAAAGCCCCTAAGTATAATCCGGCAACTCCAAACTGTAAGGCAAATGTTTGGGTATGGCAATATGGCAGGGATGCAATGAAATGCCAGATAGACACTAATCTGGCAGATGAAAGAGTATTAAATTATTTATATTAATAGAAAAGCTTGGAATGCACTCCAAGCTTTTGCTTATAGATTGAATCAAGATAATCGTATTAAAATACTAAAACAATTGCTGCTAGGACATGGTATTTCTTATAATCTCAAATAAAATCCTTTAAGTTTTTAAAATATTTGCCGATATAATAAGTACAAATGTATTCAGATGGAAGGAAGAAGAAAATGGATCAACAAAAAGGGATTTTACTTGAGAGTGGAACAAATGAACTTGAAATTGTAGAGTTTAGCGTAGGTAAAAATAAATTTGGTATTAACGTAATCAAAGTAAAAGAAATAATTCAGCCAGTACAAGTAACGCAAATACCACATTCACATCCAAATGTGGAAGGAATAATAGATATCAGAGGGGAAATCTTGCCTGTCGTAAGTGTTTCTAGAGCGCTAGGTTTTGGACAAGATGAGGCAGTAAAAGATGAAAAATTTATTGTTACAGAATTTAATCAAACAAAAGTTGTTTTTCATGTACATGCAGTTACACAAATTCACCGAATTTCCTGGGATAAAATAGAAAAGCCATCTGGAATGTATCAAGGCTTGGAAAGCCAAATTACAGGAGTAGTAAAAATTAACGGAGAGATGATTCTTCTGTTAGACTTTGAAAAAATTGTTGTTGATATCAATCCAGAGTCAGGGATTAATGTTGAAAGTGTAAAAAAGCTAGGGTCAAGAGAAAGATCGGAAAAAAATTAGTTATTGCAGAAGATTCACCGTTATTACGTAAATTATTGCAGGAAACGCTTAATGAAGCTGGGTTTCAATATATTGAATTCTTTGAAAATGGTAAAGATGCACTATCCTATTTAAAGTCGATTGTAGAGACAGGCAAAGCAATTGAAGACGAGGTGCAATTAGTTATTACTGATATTGAAATGCCACAAATGGATGGACACCATTTAACAAGAAGGATAAAGGATGATCCATTATTAAGTATTTTACCAGTTATTATCTTTTCTTCCTTAATTACAAATGACCTTCGACATAAGGGTCAGATGGTAGGGGCTAGTGAACAAATAAGTAAACCTGAAATAAGCACCCTTGTACAAAATATCGATCAGTATGTACTTTAATATACAGAAGACTGCATCATAATATGCAGTCTTTTTGTAGTACAACTAAGAGGGAATTATATGCATTGGTGGGGACGGATTGATCAAGATCATTCTGGTTTATAATAAAGTGGCTAGAGGTGAAGATATGGAGATTTTACTAAAAGCAAGAGATCTTGCTAAGAACGCACATAATGGACAGAAAAGAAAAATAAGTGGAAAACCATATTTTACACACGTAGAAAATGTGGCAGCTATACTTAAACAATCCGGTTTTCCTGATAGCGTTGTTGCAGCAGGATATCTGCATGATGTTATCGAGGATACCGACGTATCCCAAGAGGATATTAGAGAGATATTTGGTGAGGAGATCTTGCAGCTTGTTTTACATAATACAGAAAACAAAGATTTGGAATGGGAGCAAAGAAAACAAGCTACCATACTAAAAGCACAAGAATCATCGTTTGAAATTAAAGCATTAATAGCAGCGGACAAACTAGATAATAGTCAGGATTTACTGAACTTTCACCAAAAATATGGAGACAAAGTGTGGGAGTTTTTTAATAGAGGGTATGAAAAACAAGCTTGGTATTATAAGGAATTAACAGAAGCTTTATTTAAAAATGTAAATGAAACGGAGATTCCTGATTTTTTTCATATTCTTAGAAGTAATGTTGAAAATCTATTTTGTCAGAAAGAAATGTAACTTCTGAAAGGCAAAAGAAAAAGCCACTTACGATAATGTGGCTTTTTTCGTATTTATCTGTAGCTCTCACCTAATCTTTTAAAAACCGGCTTTTCATATGTACGTGCTTTGTTTGTACGATAATTGTGTGATTTAGGTTTTTTCTCTTCCTTCATTCCAACATAATTTTGTAAGAGAATCTTGGCCTTCGTTAAGGACATGTGTGTTTTTGGGTTACGATAAGTTGAATTTAATGAACCTAAATGTGGAAGTTGATCGAAGTCATCTTTTGTAGGAGGCATATGAAAGTAATACTCCCCAGCTAAAACTAAAACATCAGATTGCTGTTGACTTAATTTTGGATTATTTGAAAAGTGAAGTCCTTTTTTAGTTGCTTTTCCTTCTTGGACAAGCTTAAGTAATGCTTTCTTTTTTAAAGCATAAAGATATTTTGGGTTTGGTGCAGTTTTTGCATGACGGTTAACTACGTAAATAGCACGTGCGAGGTTTTCAATTGTTGGGTTTAATCTTGGATCGAGCCGCTTATGATCGTCCATTGGTTCTCTCCTTTTCTTGTTACACTTTCAGTTTGTATCTATCTTATATAAATTATACTTGGTCAGTAGTAAAATGCAACTAGAAAAGGGTATTTAATTGCAAAAATTCATTAAAGTCTGTAAATAGAAGCATAAGTCAGCATAAGTCAAAACGAATGCTTCTATAATAGAATTTTCTTGAAAGTTATACGCTTTTCTTAAGTTGATCGCTAGCCAACTGTTCATTTTGTCTCATATAGCTTATGAAAAGCTGAGCATATTTTGGATCCCATTGAGACCCTTTTCCTTCTTCTATAATGGCTAAAGCTTTTTGAATAGGCATGCCTTTACGATATGGACGATCAGATGTCATAGCATCAAAAGCATCAGCAACAGCCATAATTCTACCGAAGAGAGGAATATCTTCCCCCAGAAGACCTTCCGGATAACCTAATCCGTCATATCGTTCATGGTGATATTTTACACCTGGAATAAGTGCATCCATCTCCACTTTAGGCTGAACTTGGGAGAGAATGGTTGCTCCGATAACAGGATGGGTTTTTATCTCATTAAATTCCTCATCCGTTAAACGACCATCTTTCAATAAGATATCATCTCTAATGCCTATTTTTCCAATATCATGTAATAAAGCTGATTTTCTTAATAAATCTAGTGTTTCCATATCTAGCTGAGCTTGTTCACCAATTAAAACTGAATACTTTGCAACTCTGACTGAATGACCAGCAGTATATGGATCACGAGCATCTAATGCTAATGCTAGTGTTGTAAAAAGACTGTCTAATAGTTGTTTGTTTATTTTATCCCTTCGTTTAAGACCACTAACCATTTGATTATAGCCGGATATTAATTTGGAAAATTCATCAGAATACACATCTTTTTGATAAACAAGATTACCTTGCTGAATTTGTTGCATCGCATCTTCAAGTGTTTGGATAGGTTCTGCTATATTATGAAACAATAAATACGCACCATAAAAAGCAAATAATATCGAAACAACTAAAACGATAACAAGCCCAACTCCAGTATTCTGTCAATAATGGGATGGAGGCTTCGGTAAATCGAAAATGAGTGGCTAAGCTAAATAATAACAAAGGAAAAATACCTATAAAAATTGCACTATACAATACTTTCTTTTGTATCGAAATGTATATATGCGATTGATGTGAAAAGTCCACGTCATATAAATTCTGACTTTGATCTCTAATATAAACAAGTATCGGCTGTATAGCCTTCGTAGCTAAAAAGAATTCTATAATAGCATGCATTCCTGCTATAAGTACAGAAGCACCGAAAGCAATTCCAACATAATACAAAGGAAAAGGAAGCATTTCATTGTTAATATAAATGTAGCTCATTGCCATGGCAGGTATAGAAAATCCAAATAAATGCGGACCGAAGATTCTATAAACACTAAGAATAGGTAATCGATGTGTTTGTTTATAAGATAATCTTAAGTCATGAAGTGACGGTTGATCATTCAGGAATGTCCTCTTTATTGGTCTGATCATAAGTGAAAATACAATACTTTCTAGTGAAAGCATACATAAAAGTGAAAGGCAGATTATTTTCCCCAATAAAATGGTTTCATTTAATTGTACATCTATTGTTGTAAACATGAAAAGTGCTCCAACTCCAAATACTGCAAGTAAGGAGCCAAATATATAGTTTCTAAGTAGAATCAATAAAAAATGTCTAAATATCGTATGTCGCATTTGCTCACAACCTAACATAAGTGGTAAAGAATAAAGTGTCTCCATATATATCGGCTAGAAATGATAAATATTAAGGGGAATAAAAGACAAGGATGACTCTTTGGGAAAGTCATCCTTTTTAGATTGAGGTGATATTTGCATTTGCTTTATGATTCTTATGATTCAATCTTCTTTGCTTTCTCTCAAATGCCTCACTTAATTTTGGAAGTGTGAAGGCATAGAAGAGGGAAACTAGTAAAATAATAGCGGCAATTCCGTAATAGAGTAAATCAATTTCCTCGATGATTTTTGGGAATAAAAGTGCAATAAGACCTAATGTCATAGATTGTGCAAACATCATTAGTGGGTCAATCCATCCACTAACACGGCCCATAAGTTTAGGATGGACAATTTTAGGCATCCAACCGCCAATTGCTATATTAATTGGACCTAAGCATGTCCCAATAATAAACACGATTATAAGAAAGATCGATATTCTATCTGTAAAACCTAAAAAGAAAACGAGCAAACTTGTTAGAAAGATTGGAAAGATCATTAATTGATGTGGCTTAAACTTTGAGGCAATTAATGTTCCCAGACCGCTTCCTGTTAATAATCCTAAACCTAATGAAATGGCGAAAAGGGATGCATACCATTCATAGTTTGTAGGTGAGAGTTCATATTTCATTGTAAACATAGGTAAAATAGCAAATGCTCCATTAAAAAAACCAAAAACAAAAAAGCCAAAGATTAAAGAAGCTAACAGTCGATTTTTAATAATATAGAGTATTCCATCTTTAAAATCGACAAATGAAGATTTAATACTAACATCCTTCCATTCTAACCTTCCGTTAGGAAGTCTTGCAGAAGATGGTATCTGACATGACCTAATAAGTAAGCCAGAGATAATAAAGCTAACAAAGTCAACAGCAACTGCACCATGTATCCCGATTGTTTTATACATTGCTGCACCTATGCCGACTCCAAACACCATAAAAATACTAAAAAGCATTTGATTTAGTCCAGCTGCTTGTGCATATTGATCTTTGTTTAAAATCCCTTGAACAAGACTATTTTCAGCAGGGAAAAAGAATTTTGTTACAGCACTTCTTAAGAAAAGTACCAGAAAAATAAGAGGGATAGAGTTAGTGAAAAGTGAACCAAATAAGATAACGGTTAAAGCTGCGCGTATCCAGTCACAATTTTCAGCTACTTTCTTACGATCAAATCTGTCTGCGACAACTCCAACGATGAAAAAAACGAGAATGGTAGGCAATGAATACATCAGCTCTGCAATTGTTGCATAAGAAGGCTGATGACTAAAATGATCCAGCAAATAAAAGGCAAAAGCCATATTTCCTATTGTTGTACCCATTTGCGAAAAAAGGGCAGCATAGAATAATTTAACAAAGTTACGATTACGAAAAATTTTCATTTGTTTTCTCCTTATTTTCTTCGTCCGTATCTACAATTGTCATTATAAGGTAACAAATAACGTTTTGATACGTAAATTACAAAATCTTAATAAAATCTTAAGGTCTTATCATTACATTAGTACCATTAGGAACTAGTGAAGCTAGTTCTAAAACATCGCTGTTGTACATTCTAATACATCCTTGTGAAACGGCTTTACCAATAGAAGATGGGTTGTTTGTTCCATGTATGCCATAGTGGATTTTAGACAAGGAAAGCCACATTGCCCCAAAAGGTCCACCAGGGTTTGGTTCCCGATTTACAATGACAAAATCTCCGACAGGGGTTGAACTAACCATTTTCCCTACGGCAATAGGGTATTCTTTCATAACTTGTCCGTTTCTGTTTAGGGTTAAACGTTTATTGGATATAGATATTTGAATCGAATAAGGAATGGTATTAGGATTAGGTAATCCTGGAATCGTTATTTTTTGTCCAATATAGATAATATTAGGATTTTGAATTGAGTTTGCTGATAATAGCTTATTTATAGTAGTTCGGTAATTAGCAGCTATCAGGGCAAGGCTTTCTCCTTGTTTAACAATATGAATCATGTTAATACCTCCAATTATAATAGACACTGTCATACAGAGATTTTGTAAAAAAAGAAATCAATATAACTTATGTATGGATATGGTATAATGTACATTAATTTATTCCTATAAGATGACGTTTACAGTAAGATATCAAATAAATGTTTAATACTTTATTCGCACAGTTGTATGTAATTTATATATGTAAGGGTGTTGAAATTGAATCAAGAAAAATATGCAATAGTTGATATCGGATCAAATACAATGCGACTTGTTATTTACTTACGGGAGAAAAGCGGAAGATTAAAAGAAATTGAAAATGTAAAGGTAGTGGCACGTCTTAGAAACTATTTATCAGATGAGGGAGTGTTAATGGACGAAGGAATGTCAATTTTAATTAACACGCTTCTTAGTTTTAAGGAGGTAACAAATCATCATAAATTAGATGAGGTAAAATGTGTGGCCACTGCTACAATCCGCCAAGCCAAAAATCAGCAAACAGTTCTTGAAAAAGTAAAAGCTGAGACTGACTTTGTGATTAGAATCTTATCAGAGTATGAAGAAGCTTATTTTGGTTATTTAGCTGTAGTTAATACAACACCTTTTGATCATGGTATTACAATTGATATTGGTGGAGGAAGTACAGAGCTTACGTACTTTTCTAATCGAAAATTAATAAGTTATCACAGTTTTCCGTTTGGAGCGCTATCTTTAAAAAAGCAATTTATAAAAGGTGACGTTCCGACTCCGGATGAATTAAAAAAGTTAAGAGCGTTTATATATGAACAGTTTCAAACACTTGATTGGGTAAATAACAGAAAGCTTCCAATTATCGGTATTGGAGGAAGCGCGAGAAATATGGTTCAAATACACCAAGAACGGATCGGATACCCAATTGCAGGTGTTCATCAATATTTAATGAATAATGAGGACATTAATGAAATCAATCAATATCTTCAGTCATTAACGTTTTCAGAGTTACAACGAGTCGAAGGGCTTTCTAAAGACCGAGCAGATATTATCATTCCTGCTGTTGAAGTGTTTCATTGTTTAGTGGAGGTTGTAAACACAAATAAGTTTGCATTAAGTAAAAAAGGTTTGCGAGATGGTGTTTTCTTTGAGGAACTTACAAAGGAATTTGGAATAAGTATCTTCCCTAATGTTATTGAAGAGAGTTTTTATGAATTGGCAACAGATTACAGCATTAACTTAAACCATGTTTTTCATGTAACTACAAATGCATTAATGATAACTACTCTTCTTGGTAAAGCTGAATTAGCTTCATTTAATAAAGAAGACGAGCTATTACTTAAAAGAGGTGCATTTGTTTATGACCTTGGTTCATATATTGACTCGGAATCAAGCAGTCAACATACTTTCTACCTTCTAGCCAATAGAACAATTGATGGATTGCTTCACCGAGATCGTATTATTATCGCATTGATTGCTTCTTATACAAGTAAAACAAATTTCAAAAGATATGTTTCTTCATATAGTGATTGGTTCACAAAAGATGAGTTAGCAAAGTATAGAATGTTAGGAAATTTATACTAAAATTTGCATATAGCTTAAATGCGACGAAAAGAAATATTATTAGAACCCTTGATTTGAAGCTTGAGCAAGGGAAGTTGGTTTTCGATGTGACATGTAACAGAGATTGGAAGCCAGAGCAATATCAAGTTGAAAAGCAGAAGAAACATTTGGAAAAAGTATTGAAAAGGTCAATATCTATTAATTTTGTTGAAGAATAAAAAGATAGATCACTGTTGATAGTAAATGTCGAATGTACGTTAAGTTTTAATAACAACTTGTTAGAGGAAGTTATGCTAATCATTATTTATCTATGAAGGGTATTGTCTAAATTTATTCATAAGCTAGCTTTATTTACATAAAATTAATAAAAATTTACATAAATTTTACAATTAGAGTAGTACCATAGTGCTATCATGTAAACAGTAGATATTTGTCGAAAAAGGGTGGCTTAAAATGAATACAATAAATAAAAACGCTGTAGATCTACAGAGTCCGCTATATTATAACAACAGAGAACTAAGCTGGCTTGCTTTTAACGAACGAGTTTTGGAAGAAGCACTAGATGAGCGTAACCCTTTACTAGAAAGGTTAAAATTTTTAGCGATATTTAGTTCGAATTTAGATGAGTTTTTCATGGTTCGTGTAGCGGGATTAAAAGACCAAGTAAAAGCAGGTTTTAATAAGCCGGAAAATAAGGCGGGGATGACCCCAAAACAACAACTTAACCAAATTGGCATTCGAACTCACCGCCTTGTTGAAATGCAATATGAAGCTTATAATCACCTTCTGATCCCAAATCTTGATATAGAAGCTATTCAGTTATTAAAGATGGAAGAAGTAGCTTCTGAGCAGCTACAAATTCTTGAGGAATATTTTGACGAACAAATTTTCCCAGTCCTTACTCCAATGGCTGTTGATGCATATCGGCCGTTTCCAATGCTTTTAAATAAAAGCTTAAATCTTGCTATTGTTATCGAGGATAACGATGAATATGAAGAAAATCGCTATAAAACAGCTATTGTTCAAGTTCCTTCTGTTTTAGATCGCTTTGTTAAACTTTCTTCTTCAGGAGCCACTCAATTTGTGTTGCTTGAAGATATTATTAGCAGGTTTATCCATAAACTTTTTAAAGGATATAAGGTGGTTTCTGTATCTGTTTTTCGGATAACTAGAAATGCAGATATGACGATTCATGAAGAAGGTGCTCGTGATTTATTAAAAGAAATTGAAAAAGAGCTGAAAAAACGAAAATGGGGAGCAGCTGTTAGGCTGGAAATTCAAAAACAAGGATTTGATCGTAATATATTACGTTATCTTACAGAAGAACTCGAAATTCATGAAAAAGATGTGTATGAAATAGATGGACCTCTAGACCTAACATTCTTATTTGGTTTTGCAAAAGAAATTTCTAAAGTTAGAGAGGACCTTTTGTTTGAAACACTTATTCCCCAGCCTCCTCGCGATATCGGCTCAGATGAAGATATTTTTGAAAAAGTTTCAGAACAAGATGTTTTCTTGCATCATCCTTATGAATCGTTTGAGCCTGTTGTAGAATTTATTTCTGATGCAGCAGATGATCCAGATGTGCTTGCGATTAAACAAACTTTATATCGGGTTAGTGGTGATTCTCCTATTATTGAGGCGCTTATGCGTGCTGCTGAGAATGGGAAGCAAGTAACAGTTCTCGTTGAGTTAAAAGCTCGATTTGATGAGGAAAATAATGTCCAATGGGTAAGGAGCTTGAAAAAGCGGGATGTCACGTTATTTACGGGATGACATATTTAAAAACTCATAGTAAAATAACTCTCGTTGTTAGAAGAAAAAATAACCGAATTGAGCGATTTGTCCATCTTGGAACAGGTAATTACAATGATCAAACAGCAAAAATATATACAGATATGGGCTTGCTTACATCAAAAAGGAAATTTGGTATTGATGCCACAAATTTCTTTAACTATTTAAGTGGTTATACCGAAAAGCCTGAGTTTCATCATTTATCTGTAGCACCTTTTGACATTCGTAAGGATTTTATTCAACTCATAGATGATGAAATTAATTTCCACAAAAGATTTTCAAACGGGCGGATTATTGCAAAAATGAATTCTTTAACAGATAAAGTCATTATTACAAAGCTCTATGAAGCTTCAAACGCTGGAGTGAAAATTGACTTAATTATTCGAGGAACATGCTGTTTACGTCCGGGAATAAAAGGAGTAAGTGAAAATATAAGGGTTCGCAGTATTGTTGGTAGATTTTTAGAGCATAGCAGAATCTATTTCTTTCACCATAATGGAGAAGAAAAAACATTCCTATCATCCGCTGATATGATGACAAGAAATATGGAGAAGCGAGTTGAAATCTTATTTCCTATTTTTGATGGTCGAATCAAGAAACGCTTAAATCAAGTCCTAATGTCGAATTTAGCTGATAATGTAAAGGCAAGAGAGCAGGACAAAGATGGTGTGTATCATTATGTAACTCGTGAGGTTGAAGATGAACCAATGATCGATAGCCAATTATTACTTTTTGGTCAGGCTTATCGTGTTCTAGAAGATGAAGAATAAATAACATAAAAAAGCAGGACCTTCAAATGACTAACTGAAGGTCTTTTCTTTTTCTTGAAAAGGAACTTTCTTTTGAGATAATAAGAGAAAGTGCTCTTTTTAGAAAGATTAGGTGGAAAGGAACCTTATGATGAAAGAAAAATTTCATAATAGCTTAATTGTTGCAGGCGGAGGAGCAATAGGTTCTACATTCCGATATATGTTTTCTTTCGCTCACTCTTATGGACCATTCTCTACGTTTACAGTTAACATAATAGGTAGCTTTTTATTAGGTTTTTTCACGGTCTTCTTTACAAATCGGGTAGAAAATAAGAAGTCGAAGTTACTTCTTGGTACAGGATTTTGTGGAGGATTAACAACGATGTCAACTTTAAGCTTGGAATTAACGACTATGCCGATACATCAGGCTATTTTGTACCTTATATGTACTCTAATTATAAGCTTCTTATTAGTACTAATAGGAATGAAAATCGCAAGAAATATAGTGAAAAAGGAGACTTCGTCATGATAGCTGCAGCAATTGGCGGTGCTTTGGGTGCATCAGCACGATATTTGATAGGTGAATACATGAATAGTATGTTCAAATCTTCAATGCCTATTTCAATCATGCTAATAAACCTTTTAGGAGCTTTCTTATTAGGTTTGTTTATCAATGTCACATCCGGAAACATTCTATTATTTCTAGCCACAGGGTTTTGCGGAGGCTTTACTACTTATTCTACTTTTAGTATAGAAGCTATACAGTTAGTTCAAGAGAAAAAATATTTATATTTTATTTTGTATCTACTAATAACCATTGTTGGAAGTATTCTTGCAATTATGATAGGTAATTCTTTAACAACTCATTGGGGAGCAGTTGTTAAATGATAACATTATGGTACTATTAAATTAAAGATCCTAGGGATCAAACAAAATTAGTTACCACAGTTATTTTATTGTTAAACATTATAAATAGACATGTACAGGATGATGGGGATGAACGATTTTTTAAACTTAAAAAAAGACTTTAATAACGACAAAAAGCTATCAGTAATTGAGTCGTTTATTTTTCAAATTATTTTAAAGCATATCAATGATTTGATATTTATAATGAAGGTTGAAATTGATGGTTCATTTACTTATTTATTTGTGAATGAAATGGGGAAAATAAGAGCAAAGCTTGACAATAATTATGCGGGGAAGACCTTTTACGACCTCCAACCTGCAAAGATTGCAGATGAATTAAATGAGAAATATACATTTGTGAAAAATCATAAAATGGCAACCACATTTCAAGATAGAGTAAAAGTTGATGAAAACCATTTTGCATATGGTGAAACCATTTTAACACCAATAAAAAATGATGATGCTGATGTTATTTATATTATTGGTGTAACTAGAGATATTTCAGAAAGGGTTCATGAAAAGACCTTGTTAATAGAAAGTCAACAAATGTATAAATCACTTGTTGATTTCAATATGGATGCAGTTTTATCAGTTGATAATGATGGAGTAATCTATTCGTTTAATCATTCTGCTAAAAGAATACTCAAGGTAGACGATGAACATATTAATGTGAGCGTTTTCTCGCTATTTGAATACAGCTATCATCTAGAAATACAGCATGCATTTCAACGATCTATTAATGGAGAATCTTCTGAAGGAGAAGCGGTTCTTATTCAAAAGCAAATCAGATTAAATGTTCATTATAAAACAGTGCCTATTATGATAAATGAAACAGTAAGTGGAATCTTTTTTATATTAAGGGATATCACAGAGAAGGTAAAGCATGCGGAGCTAATTGAGCACCTTGCATATCATGATTCTCTTACTGGATTGTATAATCGAAGTGCGTTAAAAAAGGACTTGCCTAAAGTAATGGAGATTTCTAAACAAAATCAAACACCTCTGGCTTTAATGTTTATGGATTTAGACCGCTTTAAAATGTTAAATGATACTCTTGGACATAATAATGGTGACCAAATCTTAATAGAGGTTGGGAAAAGGCTGTTAAGTATAAACTCTCCTGAATTTAATGTATACCGTCATGGAGGAGATGAATTCATCATTGTTTTGCCATCATCTAATGTAGAAGTGGCAAGCAAGGTTGCCACACAAATTCTGGATATGTTTAAAGACCCTTTTTCTATCAATGATAACTTATACTATGTTTCCATTAGCATAGGTATAAGTATATATCCCGATGATTGTCAGGATGAAGACTCATTAATCATGAATGCGGATAAAGCACTATATGTTGTAAAGCAAAGAAGCAGGGCACAATATCAACTTTATCATAAGGGTATGGATAAAAATACCAACGAGTTATTATCTATGGAAACTGCTCTAAGAAGGTCTATAGGAAACAATGAATTAAAATTGCATTATCAACCACAAGTTGACTTGCATACAAATGAGATCGTAAGCTATGAAGTATTATTGAGATGGGAAAATTCACACTTAGGAAGTGTTTCGCCTGCTAAATTTGTGCCCATTGCCGAGGAGTCAGGATTGATTATTTCTATAGGCGAATGGGTAATTGAGGAAGCCTGCAAACAGCTTATGCAATGGAAAAAGAAGGTTTAGGTGAAATTGTACTAGCCATAAATCTGTCAGCTAAGCAATTTGAACAACCTTATTTAGTAGAAAAAATAAAGAGCTTATTTAGTGAGTATTATATAAATCCTAATCAAATTGAATTTGAGATTACAGAAGGTGCCTTACAAAATGTAGATGAAGCATTGCATATTATGAGTAGGTTAAAAAAAATTGGAGTAGCTATTTCAATTGATGATTTTGGCACAGGATATTCTTCCCTAATGTATTTAAAACAATTTCCTATTGACTCCTTAAAAATTGACCAATCATTTATTCGAGAAGTGTTAACCGATCAAAAAGATGAGGCAATCGTCAAAACAATCCTTTCTATCGCTGAAAATTTAGGGAAAATCTTAGTAGTAGCAGAAGGAATTGAAACGTTGGAGCAGTTGAATTTTTTAAAAACGCTAAACTGTCAAAAGGGACAAGGTTTTTACTTTAGCAAACCAATCCCACCCGTAGAAATCACCAATAGGCTGAAGGATTAGATCCTTTAGCCTATTTTAATGAGTGGAGTGTAAACTGAGTTAATTCTGGAACAGATAAAAACCTAAACGGAAGTCTAGTTGTGCCTAATCCCCTATTAACATAAAGCTTCATCTTTTCCACATCATATAAACCCTCAATATATTCAGTAGCATAAGGCGGTGTAATTAGCGGTCCAATAAAGGGCAGTTGAATTTGTCCGCCATGACTATGACCTGAAAGCTGTAAGTGAACAGGATACTTTTTTGACTCAAGTGCTGCATCTGGTTCATGAGCTAATAGAATATTAAACATATCTTTATTTAAATTTCCTAATGTTGCATCATAATTGGGTTTCCCAAGCATAAGGTCATCAATTCCTGCAATGGCTATTTTACTACCATCAACCATTTTTACATTTGCAACCTCATTTTGTAATAATGTAAACCCAGACATTGTTATAACATTTCGATAAATATCAGTACCGTAACCACCATGGTCATGATTCCCGTAAACAGCGTATTTTCCAAATGGTGCCTCTAGCTTTTCAAGAACAGGAACAATTTTATTTATTTTCTCATATTGATTTGGTTCGTCCATTAAGTCACCCGTGAAAAGCAATAAATCAGGAGAAAGAGAATTTATTTCCTTCACAATTGTTTCTAGTCGTTCTAATGTGAAAAATTCACTTAAATGTGTATCGCTAAATTGTACGATTTTAAAACCTTCGAATGCTTTTGGGATGTTTGGATGTGAGAGTGAAAGAATGTTTTTATCTAAAAAAGTAGGCTCAATATACCTGGCATATGTATAACCACCTGCTGCTGTTAAAAAGCTTACAAAAGAAAAGGAAAGAAGACCTTTTAAAAAAGATCTTCTTGAATATAATTTTGTCATGTTTCTACCAACCATTTCTCCGTGTTTTATTCATATATATTAAGTCATTTTATATTTTTACGTCCGTACCTGAAAAAATTCTTCAAAACAAGTATATCATGCTTCAATTTAAAGAACCATTTCATACTATTTAAATAGTAACAGAAGTGTAATTATGTTAAGATATGAATGAATGGTCATTCATTACACAAGGGGGAAAATGATTATGAAGGATAATGTTATCATTGTTACAGGTGGCTCAAGTGGGATGGGAAAAGCTATGGCAAAACGGTTTGCTGAAGATGGTGCTAAGGTTGTTATAATTGGTCGAACGCTAGAAAAACTGAATGAAGCGAAAAATGAGATTCAAACATATGATGGACAGGTCCTTCCAATACAACTTGATGTAAGAGATCCTGAAAAAATATCAGAAATGATTCAGCAGGTTGATACTAAATTTGGAAAAATTGATGGATTTGTTAATAATGCTGCAGGGAATTTTATCTGCCCTGCTGAAAATCTTTCTATAAATGGTTGGAAGGCCGTAATAGATATTGTGTTAAACGGGACATTTTATTGTTCTTCCGCAATCGGAAAGTACTGGATTGAGAAAAAAGTAAAGGGATCAATTTTGAATATGGTGGCTACATATGCATGGGGAGCAGGGGCAGGTGTTATTCATTCAGCTGCTGCAAAGGCTGGAGTGCTTTCAATGACAAGAACACTTGCTGTTGAATGGGGCAGTAAATATGGGATTAGAGTTAACGCTATCGCACCTGGTCCAATTGAAAGAACAGGTGGAGCTGATCGTTTATGGGAATCAGAGGAAGCTGCTGAACGTACTTTAAATAGTGTGCCACTAGGCCGATTAGGAACTCCGGAAGAAATTGCAGTGCTCTCAGCATTTTTATTATCAAATGAAGCATCTTATATAAACGGTGAATGCATCACAATGGATGGCGGTCAATGGTTAAATCAACGACCATTTTAAATGTGATAATTCAAAACTTAATTTGAAGTCTGAGTATTTGATAAGATGGCTGTCAATTCCTTTTAGTAATGAAGGTGTTTTGGCAGCTTTATTGCTCCCTTTTTAATATCTTTGAAGCCTTAATCAATTTGCAAAAAAATTCCTTTAGTTGCAATTTTGCCTAATCTTTTCAGGACTATGCTATAATATGATTACTTTCTAGATAGATATAGGTGAGGGGATTGCAATGGATCCGTTAGACGTTTTAACGAATTTGGATAAAGTATTTCCAAACTATCAGGCAATTTTCAGTGCTGATGAACAAACAGTTATTGGATATGAAGTATTAGGAAGAATAAAAATCAATGATCAAATAGATAGCCTTGGCTCATTTTTTCATGATGAAAGTATTCCAGATGAATATCGGATTGAAGTCGATGATCATTTACTACATATAGCAATAGATGAATTTTTAAAGCTTAATAACCAAGAACTGATGCTATTCATTAATCGAGATGCAAATTTGCTTATGCTAGATCATGGTGAAGATTTTTTGCATACTTTAATAGAAAAACAAGAAAAAGGATTACACTTAAATCAAATTGTACTGGAAATTACAGAGCATAATTTTCTAGGAGATATTGAACAACTGTATCATCTTTTACTTTATTACAGAACTTATGGTATTAAAGTTGCTATTGATAATATCGGGAAGGCAGGTAGCAATTTAGATCGAATTGGCCTTTTAACACCTGATATATTGAAAATAGATTTACAGCCTCTCCGATTGACTTCACCACTTCAATCTTATTATGATGTTCTTTATTCAATTTCTTTGTTAGCACGGAAAATTGGGGCAACTCTTTTATACGAAGATATTGAAGTTAATTTTCAGCTTCAATATGCATGGAAAAATGGTGGGAGATATTATCAGGGATACTTTCTAAACAAACCAACTCGTAACTTTATTGAGAGAGACGATTGTAAAGAAAGGCTCAGATTAGAATTTCAGCGTTATATAAGCTCTGAGAAGAAAAAACTAGAAGGATTATATAACTTTACTGAACAGTTTAACCTAAGAGTCCAGCAAATGCTTAATAAAATTGGTAAGCAATATACTGATTATAAACAATTACTTGAACAACTCTCAAATGAGTTAGACGATTGTTGTTTTCGTATATATATTTGCGATGAAGATGGATTTCAGCAATCCGTTAATATATTCAAAAAAGATAATTGGGAAATCCAACCTCAGTATTATTTGAAAAATTGGAGTTGGAGACCATACTTTTTAGCAAATATTATAAGAATGAGATTTGATCAAAAGGGATTTTTAAGTGATGTTTATAGTGACATAGAGACTGGTGAGCTGATTAGAACTTTTTCGTATCCATTGGATCAAAATCAGTATCTTTTTATTGATTTATCCTACGAGTATTTATATGAGGCAGATGGTTTATTATAAATTTTTCACTATTAACTGGTTATTATTCATTGAGGTACTATAAGAATAATTTGCAGGTAATGAGTCATCCTATTTATAGAAGGGGTGACAGCAAGATGACCTACTTATCAATGGTACTCGGTGTGATAGCATTGCTTATTTTAGCTACAAGCTTGATTTATACATTCAAGGTAGGAAGGCTTGTAAGTGAAAGAAAAGCGAAATATGACACTCAAATTAATGAAAAGGTTCAAGATCATCCTTACACTCGCAACCCAGTATTTCTAACTTATTTGATTGCAGCTGTTCTCTCGCTTGCATATATTTTTTATTTGGCATTTACAATATCATGGTAAAAACAGCGGACAGGTTTTCCGCTGTTTTTTTTAGAAAATTATTAAAAAAACGTTGACAATGAAACTGATAATCATTATCATTATAATCAAGAAAGAAAATAAAACAATCTAGAACTACATAAAACATTTTTACGAAGGTGAGACCCTTTTTCATCACCTTAGAATGTGCTTGTAGGAACTTGATTAGTCATTAAACTCTCGATTTTCCCCAAACCCCTTTTAATAGACGGAAAAAGCTTGGCTGGTCACCAAGCTTTTTTTCTTTCTTGATTCTTCAGTTTTCAATCTCCAATAATTTTTCAAGCTTTTGCAAATCAAAACCTGTTACTACTGCATCATCAACTGTAACAGTTGGTGTGGAAGTAGATTGTAATTCATTGATTAGTGTGTTTCTTGCATCTAAGTCTTTTGAAACATCTTTTTCAAGATAGGAAATCTGATGATGATCTAAAACTTCTTTACCACCTGACATGGCGGACAACTTGGTTGAGTATAAACTGTAACTTTTTTCATTCATATCCCCCTGACATTTTTATATAGATTTTTACTTTTTGTGTTCAAGTTTATAAATGTAATCAACAAGGCCTTGAGCACAAACTGATAAATCAAGTAATACCATATCATGAACATCATTTGAAAGTGTAGCTTTTTGTTCAGCTAACACTTGAGAAACAAGGTTTTCTAATTCAATATTTACCTGTTTACTTGCTTGTTGAATGGTTTCAAAGCTCTTGTTAGTAAGAGTTTGTTGAGCTGTTTGTAAAAATCGAGGTAACCACTTCCTCAATTCATTAATTACCTGGTTTGGATTTTTACTGACTCCATAATGACTAAAATAAATTGAACTTACATTTAAATTTTCAATCATTTTTGCAGAACGAAGCATTGCTTCCGGGTCAAATTGATTAGGTGATGTAGAAGGTAGATAAAATTCCTTATTGTTTTCAGATAGAACTCCATAAAAAACCCCTATCGTGTCCCCAGTAAATATTCCATTGCTTACAGAATCATGAATACTAAAATGATGATTTGCATGACCTGGAGAATCATAAAAGGTTAGAGTACAGTGATTACTTAATTCAAGAGTATCAAGATGTTTCTTAATTATTATTCGATCTTCAGCAATTGGAAGTACTGGATGGAACAAACGATCAAAGCTTTCACCGTAGACTGCTCTTGCACCAGCAATTAATCTTGAGGGATCAATCATATGCCTAGCACCTTTTGGATGGACAATAAGCTTTGCATTGGGACACTTTTCTAAAAGTAATCCTGCTCCACCGGCATGGTCTAGATGAATATGTGTTACAATAATAAAGGCTATTGATTCAAACGGAATGTTTAGCTCGTTTAGTCCTTCTAGGATATGAGGTACTGAAGGGCTTGCTGACGGTTCAAAAAGGACTACCTGTTTTTCATCCTGTAGAACATAGCAACTTGTTCTACCTTGCATTCCTAAATCCATTGTGTCGATGATTGTTATTCGATCATTAATCTTTTTTGTGAGTGCCAAAATTAATTTCCCCCTTGGTTTAAACACGAATTTTTTTGACTGACGAGGGTGAAAGTGATTTCCTAGCAATTAATATCAAGGCAGTTTTTGTTGCTTCAATTGTGTTGTTGATATTAATAAATCAACGTTTGTCAATACTATGACAATTTCCTTGGAAATCATTATATACATAGTGTAAAATTGATATGGCACAAAGTAAAGATACTGATTATTGAATCGTTGTTTAGTGGATAGAATGTATGGTAGAGTAAAACAATAAAATATGAGGAATTAGTTATACGTTAACTCTTCCGGAAGGGGGATATTCTAGTGTCACAACTTTTAGGTATTATTACAAGACTTCAAAATTTACAAGAAAATGCGGGGGCTTGGAGAACCAGTTCAACGTTTTTTTGAAGTAGAAGGTGAAAAACGCTGTAGTGTAAAATATTTTGATAAAAACAGCACGTTTGAACTTGAGGTTTATCAAAAGGGTGAAAAACCTCAATCTTACCAGTTCGACAATATTGATATGATTGCGATGGAAATTTTTGATCTCCTCCAGTAACTAATGGAGTAAGGAGGCAAAATGAGAAAAGAGCCTTTTGTTATTTGTCCATCATGTCATGGACAAGGACCACTATCAGAATCATTAACAGCTCAATCTAATCAAAATGTTATCTTTACGTGCGCTCATTGTCATGCAACCATTAAAAACATTGAGACTAGTAAAGGAAAGTAGCCATGCCTTAAGGTATGGCTACTTTTTTTCTGCGTTAATTATACGTTTGCTATGAGTTAGTTAGAATTAATGAGAAATACTCATAATATTCCTTGTTTAATACATATAGTGAGGTAGAAGGGAAAAACTCTTTTGAAAAATGAAATCATTGACAAGGAGATGTGACATGAACGAATCTTTCACCTTTTATAATGTCTCTGAGAAGAATATGTCCTTCCAAACTGTAATTGAGCGTATAAAAGGCTTTATGTTAAAGGATCCACGTTCACTTTATGTATTGTCAATTGGTTCAGACTCACATGTTCATCAAACAGAGACTAAGTTTATAACAGCCATACATGTACATCGTGTTGGTAAAGGTGCATGGGGATGTTTAAAGTACCATAGTGTGAACAGGCCAATTTCGAGTATTCGTGAAAAAATTTCGATGGAAACTGCACTTAGTCAAGAAATTGCTTACTACTTTACTTCTCAATATTTAGAACAGTTAACAGATGTATTAATTCCATTTTCAGATGAAGGAGCAGATTTAGTTTTTGAAATTCATCTTGATATAGGAAGAAAAGGATTAACAAAGGAGTTAATTCAGGAAATGACAGGTCGCATAGAAGCGATGGGAATTGAAGCGAAAATAAAACCAGATTCTTACACAGCATTTAGTTACGCAAATCGATATACAAAATAATGGGAATTTAGTATTATTGTCGAAACTTGCGTTTGACTCCCTGCTTTTGAATTGATTATGCTTAGGGAAAGCAATCCATTTCATGGGGGGATTCTTCAATGGAGACAATTGATAGATTATCGTATGATGAGCAAAAGCTTTTAGTAGAAACGCTATTAAGACAAGATTACGCTATAGAATTAATTAGCAGTGAAATAAATGATATTGAATCAGGTTTAAAACAGGTGGATGAAGGATTTTATCATCAACTTAAGTTGTTATATGACAGATTGAGAATAAAATAGTTATTCTCTACTTAAAATAGAAAGATTAAAAGTGGATACTCATTTAATGAGTATCATTTTTTTA
Source organism: Metabacillus endolithicus (assembly GCF_023078335.1). Taxonomy (GTDB): domain Bacteria; phylum Bacillota; class Bacilli; order Bacillales; family Bacillaceae; genus Metabacillus; species Metabacillus endolithicus. The sequence continues at coordinate 4,410,147 of NZ_CP095550.1, forward strand.
TTTGTTCCTAAGTTTAAGAAGATCTATATTGCTGCTGAATGAGTGTTAGAAAAGATCAAATGAAACATATACAATAGCTTTTATGATATGATAGATTTGGATTATTCATTACCTCTTTTATAATATAGAAAAGTTTTTTAGAGAGGAAGAACAGCTATGTTTAGTATTGACGCCAATGAGTTAATGGGTTTAACCATTAGAGATTTAATGATTCCTGGGGATAAGGTAGCACATGTTCAAATTGGAAATAATTTAGAGCATGCTTTACTTGTTTTAACTAAGACAGGGTACACAGCCATTCCTGTTTTGGACCCAACTTTTAAGCTTCACGGTCTTATCGGGATGAATTTAATAATGGACAATATCTTTGGTCTAGAGAGGATAGAATTTGAAAAATTAGAAAATATGAAAGTAGAAGAAGTGATGAATACAGAAATACCAAGACTCTTTTTAAATGACTCTTTAGAAAAAGGACTGGATCTTGTTGTAAACAATCCTTTTATTTGTGTGCAAAATGAGGAGAAGATATTCGAAGGGATTTTTACAAGAAGGGCAATTTTAAAGCAATTAAAGAAACATATTCATCTATTAAATAATAATCAACATAATAAATAGAAATTCTTAAGCGGTGTAAAAATTTACACCGTTTTCATATTACATAAAAGGCGGATCAAGCAATGGGAGAAGGAAAAGAATTTTTAACATTTAGGCAAAGAAATTCTGGAATAACAAAAAGACCATATGTATTGGCTACTGTTATGTTAGCTATGTTTATGGCGGCAATTGAAGCAACAATTGTTGCAACAGCTATGCCGGCAATTGTTGCAGAACTTGAAGACTTTTCTTTATATAGCTGGGTGTTTTCGTCATATCTATTAATGAATGCTGTTACAGTCTTAATATATGGAAAATTATCTGATATTTTCGGACGAAAACCAGTATTAACTGTTGGGATTGTTATTTTTTTAATTGGTTCTATTCTTTGTGGATTAGCGTCATCAATGGAATGGCTTATATTTGCCCGTTTTGTTCAAGGATTTGGAGCAGGTGCAGTAATGCCGATCGCATCAACTATTGTAGGAGACATTTATACAAAAGAAGAACGGGCCAAAATACAAGGTTACTTATCAAGTGTGTGGGGAATCTCGGCTATCATGGGGCCGGCAATTGGTGGTTTATTAGTCGAATTTGTAAGCTGGAGATTTGTTTTCTGGATTAACGTTCCATTAGGAATATTAGCGATAATTGGATTATATTTATTTCTACATGAGGAAATTGAAAAGAGTAAGCCAAAAATTGATTATGTTGGTGCCTTTCTTTTAACGTTATTTGTAACTACATTTATGTTTATTCTTGTAGAAGGAGGAGTGCGTTGGGACTGGCTATCAGGGCCTATTGTCAGCCTGGCATTACTCTCGCTCCTAAGTTTGGTGATTTTTGTTTTTTATGAGCGTAAAGTAGATGATCCGATGATGCCATTTGAGCTTTGGCGTGAGCGCTCAATTTTAATAGCAAACTTAACTTCGTTAACAACTGGAATTATATTAATCGGCTTATCGACGTTTTTGCCTACCTTTGTTCAAGGTGTGATGGAGGAAAAACCAATCATTGCTGGGTTAACATTGACAACAATGTCCATTGGCTGGCCAATAGCTGCGACAATTTCAGGAAAAGCCATATTGTCAATTGGCTTCCGTACAACCTCCATCTTGGGAGGAGTTTCTCTTATTTTAGGAAGTATTGTGTTTACGATACTATCTGGAAGTGATAGTCCATTATTGGCTGCGTTTGGATCTTTTCTGATAGGGATTGGGATGGGGTTAACAACTACTGCTTTTATAGTCTCCATTCAAAGCACCGTTTCTTGGAACACAAGAGGCGTTGCAACTGCTACTAATATGTTTATGAGAAATGTCGGTAGTACAGTAGGTGCTGCTCTTTTAGGAGGAATTTTAAATAGTCAGCTTCTTGCGTTTTATTCAAGTAAAGGTGTTGAGGATGAAATGAATCTTGACTCGACTACTATGTTACTCGATGATCAGCAAAGAAACGAACTAACAGCACAGGCTAGATCTCTTTTACAGGAAGGACTTGAGATTGCTTTAAATGATGTTTATTGGGTAGTATTTGGGTTTGCGGTTTTAAGTTTTTTGTTCATATTATTTTTACCTAAAAAGCAAAAGGCTGATGTGTAAGCATCAGTCTTTCAGTCATCAATTCTTTGTAATAATTCAATTCTGTTGTTAAAAGGATCAAAGCATGAAAATCTAACAATCCCGGGAATAGGTGTATCTTCTTTAATAGGAACCTGGTAGTGTTCCAAGTGCTTTCTTGTTTCCGTAATATCTTCGACAATAAATGCTGGATGACGCTTGCTTGTTATTGCATCAAACTCCTCTACTCCTATATGAAGAAAAGCATCGCCTGCACAACACCAAAAACCGCCGTTTTTCTTCAGACTCTTCGGTTTTTCAATTTCCTCAAAGTTTAATATATTAAGGTAGAATTCACGAGCGGTTTCTTCTTGATCAGTAGGGACACATATTTGAATATGATCAAGTCCTGTTATTTTCAATGTCATAAAACAATTCCCCTTTTCTGGTGAAATTATTACTTTACAAACCCTTTATTCATCCTTATCATACAATTAAAATCAATATAATAAAATTAGATATTCTTTGATACATATTATAAGAAAAACTTATAAAGTAGGTGCTATATGCAAACATCAGAGCTTAGGATGCTTGTTGTTTTATCAGAGGAAATGAATATGAGAAAAGCTGCTGAACGTCTATTTGTTTCACAGCCAGCTTTATCACAGAGATTGCAAACAATTGAAAAATCGTGGGGAATACAAATTTTTGTTCGTTCTCAAAAAGGGTTAACACTAACTCCAGCCGGTGAGAAAGTCATACAATATGCACGTGAAGTCGTTTTGAAAGAGGAGAAAGTAAAGGAACAAATATTAGAATTAGAAGGAGAAGTTCATGGCACGTTGAAGCTTGCTGTAGCCTCTATAATAGGTCAGCATTGGTTGCCAGGTGTTTTAAAAACATATGTAAGAAAATATCCACATGCAAAAATATCTCTTATTACTGGATGGAGCAGCGAGATTTTAAGAAGTATGTACGAAGATCACGTGCATTTAGGTATTATTCGAGGAAATCCAGATTGGAAAGGTATCAAGAGGCATTTATTAACAGATACTTTGTATTTAGTAGACACAGAAATTAACAATATAGAAGATGTTCTACATACAGAAAGACCTTTTATTCAATTTAAGAGTGATTCGTCTTATTATCAGGAAATTCAGGATTGGTGGCACAGACAATTTCATACTTCACCTAAAAGAACAATTGTTGTTGATCAGATTGAAACTTGTAAACAAATGGCTCTTAATGGAATCGGTTACGCGATTCTTCCATCTGTTACCCTTAAAGAAGAACAGCAGGATGTTTATAGAATTCCACTTCTAGATGAAGATGGTAAACCTATTGAAAAGATACATGGTTGTTAGGTTTTGAATCGTCATTTGAATTAAAACAAGTTAAAGCGTTTTTAGAAGTAGTGGAAGAGTATAAAAAAACTTGAAATTTGTTTTGAAACATAAAACATAACCGTCTACATGACAAATTTAGCAGATGGCTTGTCAACCGATGAATCCTTTGATACAGTAAAGAATGACTGAAATGTACAAGGAGGATATACATATGAAAATGATGGATGCAAATGAGATTATCTCATTTATACAAAACAGTACAAAATCAACACCTGTAAAAGTTTACGTAAAAGGAAATCTTGAAGGTGTAAACTTTGGTGATTCTGCGAAAACATTTATTACTGGAAACACTGGTGTAGTTTTCGGAGAGTGGGCAGAAATTCAAGAAGCGTTAGAAAATAACAAAGATAATATTGAGGATTATGTTGTAGAAAACGATCGACGTAATTCTGCAATTCCTTTACTTGATCTTAAAGGTATTAAAGCACGTATTGAGCCTGGCGCAATCATTCGTGATCAAGTTGAAATTGGTGATAATGCGGTTATTATGATGGGGGCTTCAATCAATATCGGTTCTGTTATTGGTGAAGGGACAATGATTGATATGAATGCTACACTTGGTGGTCGTGCGACTGTAGGTAAAAACTGTCATATCGGTGCTGGATCTGTATTAGCGGGTGTTATTGAGCCACCTTCTGCAAAACCAGTTGTTATTGAAGACGATGTTATGATTGGAGCTAATGTTGTTGTACTTGAGGGTGTAACAGTTGGTAAAGGTTCCGTTGTTGGTGCAGGTTCAATCGTAACGAAAGATGTTGAGCCTTACACAGTTGTTTACGGTGCTCCTGCTCGTAAAATTAAAGATATTGACGATAGCACAAAATCAAAAACTGAAATAATGCAAGAATTAAGACAGCTATAAGAACAAAAGGCGTGGATCATGATCCGCGCCTTAAGTATAGAGAGGAATGGTCGTATTGGGGAAAGAACATCTCATTCAAATTCGCAGGGATCTTCATCGTATCCCAGAGATTGGTTTCCAGGAATTCAAAACACAGCAATATTTACTAGATTTATTAAATAAGCTGCCACAAGACCGTTTGGAAGTAAGAACATGGAAAACAGGAATTTTTGCGTTAGTAAAAGGGACGAACCCTAAGAAAACAATTGGCTACCGAGCGGATATTGATGGCTTGCCAATAACTGAGGAAACCGATTATGATTTCCAATCTGAACATCCTGGTTTTATGCATGCATGTGGACATGATTTGCACATGACAATTGCAATCGGAATTCTTATGCATTTTATTGAAAATCCTATTTCTGATTCTGTTTTGTTTTTATTTCAGCCAGCAGAAGAGGGTCCTGGTGGAGCGGAACCAATGTTAAATAGTGAAATTGCCCAAGAATGGAGACCGGACATTATTACTGCACTTCATATTTCTCCTGAGCTTCCAGTAGGTACAATTGCGACAAAACCTGGTTTGCTTTTTGCTAATACCTCCGAATTGTTCATAGATCTCAAAGGAAAAGGTGGACACGCTGCATATCCTCATACAACAAATGATATGGTTGTTGCGGCTTGCTCGCTTGTTACTCAGCTGCAATCAATCGTTGCTCGTAATGTCGATCCATTAGATAGTGCAGTTATTACGATTGGAAAAATAACTGGTGGAACAGTCCAGAACATTATAGCTGAAAATGCTAGATTGGAAGGAACCATTCGAACGCTTTCAGTTGAATCAATGGATAGGGTAAAGGAAAGAATTGAAGCAATCGTAAAAGGAACAGAAATTGGATATTCATGTCAAGCCAAAATTGATTATGGATCTATGTATCATCAAGTCTTTAATGATGAAGCACTAACAACAGAATTTATGGATTATATATCTAAAAATACGTCTTACCATGTAAATGAGTGTTCAGAAGCAATGACTGGTGAAGATTTTGGTTATATGGTTGATCAAGTTTCCGGATTCATGTTTTGGCTTGGGGTTAATTCATCATACGGATTACATCATGCAAAACTTCAACCAGATGAAGCAGCAATTGATGTTGCAGTAAATGTTATGAGTAAATATATTTCGTTCAAAGCAACCCAATCATAATGATTGGGTTTTTAAATGTCAAAATAGACAAGGTTGAGTTATATAGTTAAAAAACGAAAAAGAATTAAAGTATATTTTATCCAACCATGTACACAATACATGTAGGAGGTGGATAAATTATGGCAAAAATCGGTGTAGAACAATCACTATCTGATGTAACTTCTGCTTTACAAGAAAAAGGCTATGACGTTGTCCAATTAAAAAATGAAAATGATGCAAAAGGTTGTGACTGCTGTGTCATTACAGGACAGGATTCTAACGTAATGGGAATTAGTAATGTAGTGACAGCTGGATCTGTTATTCAGGCAAGCGGTATGTCTGCTGATGAAATCTGTCAGCAAGTTGAAAGCAAAATCAACCGTTAGTAAAAGCTATGTGGCAAGTGATTAGATTCGTTTTTCATCTGTATCACTTGCCCTCTTTAAGATTAGTTAATAATGTAAGAACATAAAAAGGGTACCTAAAAAAATTAGGATACCCTTCTTTACTCTAAATATTACTGACTCTTTTTCTCAACATATACTTGATGTGGAAATGGAATTTCGATTCCGTTTGCGTCTAGAGCCTCTTTCATTGCTTTACGTAATTTACGTTCAACAGCCCCATTGCTGCATGTTTTCAGTCTTTGCAAGCACACGAATGACAACGTCAGATGCACCTAATGCTTGGACACCGAGTACGTTTGGCCCCTCTACAACAGTGTTATCCTCAGCTGCAAATTTGTCACATACATCTTGTAAAACAGTAATGGCTTTATCAATATTATCATCATAAGAGATTCCAATATCTATTAATGCTCTCATATTTCCACGAGAATGGTTACTTACATTTGTGATTTCACGGTTTGGAACATAATGAAGTGTCCCATCAAATCCTCTAATTTGAGTTGTTCGTAACCCTACTTGTTCAACAACACCGTCAAAACCAGCTACAGTAACATAATCTTCTACATCAATTTGCTTTTCTAGTAACAGAAAGAATCCGGTTACGACATCACTAACTAATCCTTGTGCACCAAAACCAATTGCTAGCCCAACAACACCTGCACCAGCAATTAATGCAGATGCATTATAGTTAAATACCTCAAAAATCATGACAACAAAAATGAAAACTAACACATATGAAAACACATTTAGTGAAAGACTTTGGAGAGTTAAAGCTCGACCTGATGAAATATTGTCACGTTCTTGTAAACGTTGAAACATTCTTCGAATAATTTTGTTTCCGATTGCTTTTATGATTAGAAAAGCAATGATAATTCCTATAAGTTTTAAAATAATAATTCCTGCTTCAGTCATTAATGATGACCAATCAATTTCCTCGAACCAATCCATTGTACAACATCCTTTCTCGAAATAGAGGTCCTTTCAATACTGCACGCAACCTGTTATTACGCTCTAATTTTTGAAAGAAAGAACAAGTTATTTATACCCTACTTCTACTATGTTAAACATATTTTGTGTAAAAATGAAGGAATTTAGCTTATTTTGACTAAAATGATATGGTCTTTTAGAAAGCAATCAATGCGCTTTTGCATGAAATTCTTAAATCGTGACAATAATGATAGTGGTAAAAACTATAACCCTAATGAGTGTAAATTAACTGTAACGCAAGATTACATAATAGTTGAATTTTTAAAAATATGGTTTTTTCGGAGGTATAAAATATGGGTGAACGTATGGTGGGAAAACAAGCACCTCGATTTGAGATGGATGCAGTAATGGATGACAAAGAATTTGGAAAAGTTAGTTTAGAGGAAAATATGAAAAATGACAAATGGACTGTACTTTTCTTTTATCCAATGGACTTTACTTTTGTCTGTCCTACAGAAATAACGTCCCTATCTGATCGATATGAAGAGTTTGAAGATTTGGATGCTAAAGTAATTGGTGTTTCAACAGATACGATTCATACCCATCTGGCATGGATTAAGACTGATCGTAAAGATAATGGTTTGGGAGATTTAAACTATCCATTAGCAGCTGATACGAACCATTCTGTTTCCCGCGATTATGGTGTGTTAATTGAAGAAGAAGGTATTGCACTTCGTGGGTTGTTTATTATTAATCCAGAAGGTGAAACTCAATATGCTGTTGTTAACCATAACAATATTGGCCGTGATGTTGATGAAACACTACGTGTATTACAAGCTCTTCAAACAGGTGGACTTTGCCCGGCTAACTGGAAACCAGGTCAATCAACTCTATGATCCCGGGTATAATAATCATTACTTTCAATTTCCAATATGCTTGGGGGGTACAAAATGAAATTACGTGAACCGATGCCTGAGTTAAACGGTGCAACGAAATGGCTCAATGGCCAAGTATCAAGAGAGGATTTGGTTGGAGATAAGCCGACTCTGATCCATTTTTGGTCAATTAGCTGTCACTTGTGTAAAGAAGCAATGCCTGCTGTGAATGAATTCCGCGATCAATATTCTAAGAAATTAAACGTTTTAGCTGTTCATATGCCTCGTTCTGAGGATGATTTAAATATTGATGAAATAAAAAAAGTTGCAGCTGAGCATGATATCACTCAGTCAATCTTTGTTGATAATGAGCATATACTAACAGATACTTTAGAAAATCAATATGTTCCTGCCTATTATGTTTTCGACAGGGAAGGAAAGCTTCGACATTTTCAAGCTGGTGGCAGCGGAATGAAAATGCTAGAAAAACGGGTGAATCGTGTTCTAGCTGAATTAGAATCATTTGCAGAGTAAGATATTAGATTATTTTAACCTGGTCGGTTACCATGAAGGTAGCTGACTTTTTTGTTTGAATCATTAGTAAAGATTTTTATAAAGGGGTGGGTAAGAGTTGATTGAAACATTAGGTGTTTTACTCGCTGGAGGTCAATCACGTAGATTCGGAAGTCCAAAAGCATTTGCTACATACAAAGGTAAGGAATTTTGGGAATATTCCTTACAAGCACTCAAAAGTTCGACAGAAAGCCAAGCAATTATAAGTCACCCTAGCTTAATAGAAAAATTCAAAAAACAAACGAATATAAAAGTTTTGTATGATGATCCAATAGTACAGGGGAAAGGACCGCTTGCTGGAATTTATACTGCAATGAAAGATGAAAAAGCTGAATGGTTTGTGTTTCTTTCCTGTGATATTCCTTTAATAACAGATAAAGTGTTATCAACACTCCTAACATATAGAAGTGAAGGTGCAAAAATAATTATCCCTAAAATAAATGGCGAACTTCATCCGTTAATAGGAATCTATCACTATTCAATACAGTCTGTTGTAGAGAAGCAGCTATTAAACAATGAGCTAAAGATGATGTCATTGTTTGAAAAGGTCCCAGTTTATTATGTCTTACAACATCAATTAGGTGTAGAATCTAAAATATTTAGTAACATAAACTCACCAAATGATTATGTTGAAATTCTAAAAAATGATAAAATAGCAGAATCTGATTAAACTTACTATTTTATTTACCGGAGTGGAAATGATGATAGAAAAAAGAAAGCCTTTGGCTGTAAAAGAAGCAATTAATCAAGTAATGGAGTATTCTGTAGTTGGTAAGGGTGAAAAGGTAACACTTCAAGAAAGCTATGGTCGTTTTTTGGCAGAGGATCTTATTGCAGATCATCCTGTACCACCTTTTGATCGTTCTCCATATGATGGTTACGCGATAAGATCTATCGATACTATACATGCTCAAAGTGATCATCCTATTGAATTTGAAGTAATTGATGAGATTGGTGCAGGAAGTGTTAGTGATTATACACTAGGTAGGATGCAGGCAATTCGTATTATGACTGGTGCACAAATGCCGGTAGGAAGTGATGCGGTTGTTATGTTGGAATTAACGAAAATGTTTCAACAAGATAATAAGTCTTTTATGTCGATTAAACGACCTTTTAAAAAGGGAGACAATGTGTCATTCAAAGGAGAAGATACACCAGAAGGTAGCGTATTAGTAAAAAAAGGTACATATATAACCCCTGGTGTTATAGCATTGCTAGCAACATTCGGCTATGAAAAGGTTTCTGTAGTAAAAAAGCCTAAAATTGGAATTATTGCTACAGGTAGTGAATTACTAAATGTTGGGGAGCCGCTTGTTCCTGGTAAAATAAGAAATAGTAATTCATATATGATTGAAGCTCAAGCTAGACGAAGCGGATTGCACCTGTTTTTCTGGGGAAACTTGTTGATGATCTTGAAAAATGCTATGATGCGATCGCAAGTGCCTTAGAAAAGGTAGATTTCTTGATTACAACGGGGGGAGTTTCCGTTGGTGACTATGATTATTTGCCTGAAATTTATAAACGTTTAGGTGCAAATGTTCTTTTCAATAAAGTAGCGATGAGACCAGGAAGTGTAACAACAGTAGCTGAGTTGAATGGAAAATTATTATTTGGACTGTCAGGCAACCCGTCTGCATGTTACGTTGGTTTTGAGTTATTTGTACGTCCTATTGTTCGGATCTTTTTAAACTCAAATCATCCGCATCTTCAAAAGGTTACTGCAACCTTAGGAGAGGATTTTCCAAAGCCAAATCCTTTCACTCGCTTTGTTAGAGGGGTTATCTCAATGGAAAATGGGCAGGTACTAGCTACACCAGTTGGATTAGACAAATCCAATGTCGTTACATCACTTGCTGAAGCAAATGCTTTTATTGTTTTACCAGGAGGAACAAGAGGATATAAAGCAGGAGATACAGTTGATGTCCTTTTAATTGAAGATCAAACAGGAAGTGAACAACCTTGGGCAGAATCCTTCAAGTAGTCGGGTTTCAAAATAGTGGAAAAACGACATTTGTAACGGAATATATTAAAGCTTGTGTAGAAGCGCATTTAAAAGTAGGCACAATTAAGCATCATGGACATGGGGGAGCATCCCTTCATCATGATCAACAAAAAGATACAGGAAAGCATCGTCAAGCAGGAGCCCATGTTTCACTTGTTGAAGGCAATGGATCGTTTATTTTGTCTACAGACAAGTTAAGTTTAACTCTCACACAAATGATTATATTATATAATATGTTTGAACTAGACGTGATATTAGTTGAGGGTTTTAAATTTGAACGATATCCGAAAGTTGTTCTACTTCGAGGAGAAGAAGATATTGACCTGTTAGATAAGCTTGAAAATGTTTGTTGTATTCTAGCTGGCTTTCCTTTACCGAAAATTTACAGCGGAAAATTCAGGATTTATTCTAACATGTATGAGTGTATAAACTGGTTAATAAATACTAAAGCAGGTGAATATATTGACAATTCCAATGTTTGAGATTGTAACAAATCCAATTTCAGTAAAAGAAATGACAAATAAGGTAATACGCAGGGAAGCGGGCGCAGTAACAACGTTTATTGGAACGGTAAGGGAATTTACATACGGTAAACGAACATTATCATTAGAATATCAAGCTTATGAAAAAATGGCTGTGAAAATGCTTGCTCAAATAGGTCAAGAAATAAATGAAAAATGGGAGAATTCAAAAGTAGCGATTACACACAGGATTGGAAAATTAGAGATTTCTGATATTGCTGTTGTTATTGCGGTTTCAACACCACATCGTAAAGATGCGTATGAAGCAAATGAATATGCAATAGAACGAATTAAACAAATTGTCCCAATCTGGAAAAAAGAAATATGGGAAAACGGCGAAGCATGGATTGGTGATCAATTAGAAAAAACACCATATCCAAGTGGAAAGCCATTGGAGGATAAACATGATTAAAGTACTTTTATTTGCTCACTTACAAGAAAAAATTGGAACGGACAATATTGTTATTGAAAAAAACTCACTAACGGTTAAAGAATTAAGAGATTTTGTTAGTCAAACGTATGAAGTAGGGTCACTTGAAAATGTTATGGTTGCTGTAAATGAAGAATATGCACTTGAAGAAGATCTTGTACAGGCAGGAGATACTGTTGCGTTTATACCACCTGTTAGTGGTGGATGACACCATCAGTTTAGGAATCACTATAGACAAGATGTGTATTAAATGGGGAATAAATTATGACATATGAATTTTGGGATCCTATTTTCCTATCAGTGAGAACTGCTTTAATTGCCAGTGTTTTTGTTCTATTAATGGGTACTTTAATAGGCAGGTTTATGGCAAAATCTTCATTTAAAGGAAAAATGTTAGTTGAAACAGTATTGATTTTACCACTGGTTTTGCCGCCTTCTGTTATTGGCTTTTTCTTGATCATTATATTTGGAATGAACAGTCCTATAGGTCGAGTGATTGAGAACATTTTTAATGAAACCATTATTTTCACTTGGTGGGCGGGGGTTATTGCTGCTGCGGTTGTGGCTTTTCCCCTTATGTATCAAGTCACAAAAGCTGGATTTGAACATGTTGACACCGATATTGAAAATGCTGCACGTGTAGACGGAGCTGGTGAAAGAGGAGTTTTTTTCTTGTCTCCCTTCCGTTAACAATAAAATATATTTTTACTGGTTTCGTTTTAAGTTTTACTAGAGCGTTAGGTGAATTTGGGGCAACTCTTATGTTTGCGGGAAATATACCAGGAAAAACGCAAACAGTTTCAACTGCCATTTATATTGCGATAGATAGTGGGAAAATGGACCTTGCATGGTTATGGGTATTGTCGATGATCCTTATATCCTCGATCATGTTATTGATTGTTCAATGGATGAATAAGAAAGCACATTGATGTTACTGGTGATTTGACAGTTATAGGAAAAAAGGTTATTATAGAATTTAGTGCTTGAAAACCTTTGATATTTTAGTGTTGTGTGAGTGATCAAATTAGCAAAAAGTAGATGTTAATCAATTCACACTGGCGCGGACTAGGAGCCGTAAGGACGAAAGAGAGGTAGGCTTTCGTTGTTTTGAAAATTCAGCAATTTTTATAAATAAAATATAGACTATTTTTTATTATAACTAACGAAATATGGAGCTGCTTCATTCACATATTATAAAGAATATCTATATCAACCATTGATATTCTCTATAATATGTGAATTTGATTTATTTCCGGTACGAGTAAACCTGTATTAAAAAATCTTTGGAGGTACTACTTTTGAAAACAATTTGTAGTGTAAAAATGCTTAATTCAGAAAAAGGTTTCGGATTTATAGAAGTTGTAGAAGGTAACGATGTATTTACTTACTTCAATACTAATAATTGAGAAGGTTTTGAGTTATTAACGGACTAACAATCTCTTGTTAGTCCATTTTTGTTAGGGGTAAACTTATAGAATGGGTGAGTCTTTTTAAAAAGACTTACGCTTGTTTTTCATTTCCTAGACTTTTTTAGTCATAACTTATAGTTCGGTTAAACGAACAACTGGTACGTTTTTTTCTGCTTGAGGGTTGTTTATCGGAAAGATACGTGCAGTTTCTTGCTCTTCGTTCACAGATTGTATGTAGATGGATTCTCCTTCAAATTGAACATTCACCATTTCACCCATACTTGAGATTTCTTTTGCGCGATTTACATTCATATTATCAACTCCACTTGTATTTGATAAAATCCTTTTTATGAAAGTTTTACGTTAAATCCAAGAAAATCCCTTTTGTTTTTTCCTTCATAATTGGTTGAAGGGGTTGTATTACAGTCATCATATGGCGATAGAACTTTCACAATAAGTATATTTTTACGTTCTCCGATTATAAGAAAACTATGCTAGAATAAACTGATATTTTAAATATATTTTCTCACGGTGTGAGATGTGTTATCTTGTATAGAGAGAAAAGGGGGATTAGGGTAATTGATGAGCGCTATTATATTTTTACTATTTTTCTTCATTAGTATTGCAGTCATTTATTTATATTCTAACCAACAACCAATAAGTGAGAATGTTTTTAGTAGTTCTTTCATTCTGTCTGTTATGAAAAAATATGGTGGGACCACCCTTTCGCATCTTCTCCTATTAGAGGATAAACAGGTGTTTCAAGCGCAGGGGGGTTCTGTCCTAATTTCGTATAGAAAAAAGGGAAGAAGACTTTTTATCCTTGGTGATCCGTTTGGTGATAAGGGGAAAATTGAAGAAGGTTTAAATGAGTTTTTTTCTTATGCATCTAAAAGAAAATTAACACCGGTCTTCTATCAGGCAAGTGAAAAATATATTTCATTTTATGAAAAACACGGTTACCGAGTGTTTAAAGTCGGAGAAGAAGCTAAAGTGAATCTTAAAAGCTTTGTAATTGAAGGGAAAAAGTTCGGCAATATCCGAAATATTAAAAATAAATTTACAAAAGACGGATATATCTTTTCGGTTGCTCATCCACCGTTCTGTTCCAGTCTTTTAGAAGAAATGAAATCTGTTTCAAATGAATGGTTGAATGATCGAAAAGAAAAAGGTTTTTCTGTAAGTTCATTCTCCGAGGAATATATTAGTTATTTTCCGGTATCGCTCTTTCGTGATCCAAATGGACGTTTAATTGCCTTTGCAAGTCTGCCATCTGATTACCAAAAAGAAGAAACATTAAGTATTGATATAATGAGATATCGAAATGATAGTAGAGGTGCCATGGATATGGTGTTTGTATCAACGATTCTTTGGGCAAAAGAAATGGGTTATACATCATGTAGTCTTGGAATGTCCCCATTATCAAATGTGGGCGTTGACAATAACTCACCTTTTCAAGAGAAAATAGCCCGATATGCCTTTTTGAATGGATGTAAATTTTATAATTTTAAGGGCTTTGCGTAGGTATAAAGCTAAATTTGCCACCGATTGGTCACCTCGTTATTTAGTTTATAAAAAGTCCTTATTATTTTTGCTGATTTTTCAACTCATTTTAATTGTACAAAAAGAGCCAATACACAAATTTTCTTTTATAAAGAAGAAGATTTTTCGAGACAAAGAAGCGGTATAGAGGAAAAGGACGACTAAATGCAGTCGTCCTTTTTTTATAGTGTTGAAACAAGCTCCAAACAATGTGCAACAATTTCTTTTTCTTCATCTTCTTCAAGACCGAAATCTAAAAATTTTTCTGTTGTCATCTCAATGAAATCATATTGTGCAATATTGTATTGATCTTGGTAAACGGCAAATATTAATTTAAGTTTAATTCCGTGTTCACTAAACAACTCATCCTCCTCATCTACATCTAATGTAAGGAAAATCTCGTAACGATCTCCGGAAAGAATGCCGAATGGGTCATCTAATTTTTCAATTGTTGATTCAATGATTTTCATTTAAATCTTACCTCTTCCTATTCTTGAATAATCTCATTTAATGGTGTGAAAATATGTACCTAAGTCAAACTTCTAGAGCATTAATATTATAGCCTTTTCTTTATGATAATCCAAATTAGGGGTGGTCCTTTGAAAATCTTGGTTCTTGGAGACACACATATACCCAAACGTGCAAAAAAACTTCCATCTATTATTAAAACAGTGTGTAAGGAAGTGGATCGTATTATACATGTTGGAGATTGGCAAACAATTGAGGTGTATGAAGAACTTTCAAAGTTTGGAACACTTGACGGTGTTTTCGGAAATGTCGATAGCCAGGACTTAATGAACGTTTTACCTGAAAATAAAATAATAACACTCAGGTGGTAAGAAAATCGGAATAGTACATGGACATGGAAAGTCTCAAACAACAGAGAAACGTGCTATTGCAGCTTTTAAAGATCATAACGTTGATTGTATTTTATTTGGTCACTCTCATATTCCCTTTAAAAAGGTAGTAAATGGTATTCTTTTATTTAATCCGGGTTCTGCCACTGACAAAAGGAGACAAAGTCACTATTCATATGGAATTTTAACAATCACAAATGAGATTCACGCTGAACATAAGTTCTATAGTGTTAAAGAGTAAATTTGTAGATATGCAGGTAGTTAAAATAACTTGGATTATTAAAAATGCGGCAATCAGTATTTCTAAAAAAGTAACTATTTTTATGGTAATTCTCATTCTTTAGAGAATGCTAGTGAATAGGTGTATTTATGTTACGGTCAAACATGTCTTTATTGTGAATATCTCATCTGCTAAAAAGTCAGCATGTTAACTACACGATTAGCATGATTTTAACCGAAAAGGAGAACGATTTATGGAAAAGGTGTCAAAAGTTTTTTGGATTTCAATCGTCATCGCTTCAATATTCGTTGGATGGGGAGTGGTTGCTCCTGCACATCTTGGAGCTGTAATGGATAGAACTAAAGCTTTTTTCTTAGTAGCTTTGGTTGGTTTTATCAGTTATCGGCAACCTTCTTTTTAATCTTTGCCATATTCCTAATTTTTAGCAAGTATGGGAAAATTAAATTAGGCGCTGATGATGATAAACCGGAATTTAAACGATCTACATGGTTTGCTATGCTATTCAGTGCTGGTATGGGAATTGGGCTTTTGTTTTTCGGAGTGTCTGAGCCTGTATCTCACTTTGCTAATCCTCCAATTGGTGAAGGGGGAACTGGTGAGGCTGCAAAAGTAGCGCTGCGATACACATATTTACATTGGGGATTTCATGCTTGGGCAATCTATGCAGTTATTGCATTAGTGCTCGCTTATTATAAATTCAGAAAAAAAGAGCCAGGTTTGATGAGTGTAACATTAACTCCTTTACTTGGCAGGAGAGCAACAGGTGTAATAGGAACCATTATAGATGTAGTAGCTGTTTTTGCTACAATATTTGGTGTAGCTGCTTCTTTAGGTTTAGGAGCTGCACAAATTAACAGCGGATTGAGTTATATTGCCGGAATTCCAAATAATTTTACGGTTCAGTTAATCATCATTTCAATTGTTACAGTATTGTTTATCTTATCTGCAAGTACGGGGATACAAAAAGGGATAAAATATTTAAGTAATGCAAATATGGCTCTAGCTGTTATCCTTTTAATTGTATTCTTGGTTCTTGCCCCAACAAGATTTGTGTTAGATCTTTTTACAACAACCCTTGGGAGCTATATTCAAAACTTACCTAGTATGGGTTTAAGACTCGCACCGTTTAATGAAGAAAGTGCTTCTTGGATCCAGGGTTGGACAATCTTTTATTGGGCATGGTGGATTGCATGGGCTCCTTTTGTAGGAACGTTTATTGCCCGTGTTTCTAAAGGAAGAACTGTTCGTGAATTTATGGTTGCTGTATTAGTTATTCCAACACTTGTTTGTGCGTTTTGGTTTGCGGTATTCGGTGGAACTGGTATTTATTTTGAATTCTTTAAAGGATTAAATGTGAGTGGTCAAAGCTTGGAAACAGTGATTTTCTTTGTGTATCAGCAGTTACCATTAACAGGTTTGTTAATTGTTGTGACATTAATGTTGATTACCACGTTTTTTATTACATCTGCAGACTCGGCAACATTTGTATTAGGTATGCAGACTGCACATGGAAGCCTTAATCCACCGAATATTGTAAAGATTGTTTGGGGATTTTTCCTATCCGCATCAGCTGTTGTTCTAATGCTGTCTGGTGGTTTAAATGCAATGCAAACAGCGATTATTGTTAGTGCATTTCCGTTAACGTTTGTTTTGATAGCAATGTCATTCTCCATTTTAAAGGACTTTAATTTAGAATTAAAGACTGGAAAATCACGTTAGATTTAATTGTTTTTATTGAGCATCTCATGAACTTGAGGTGCTCTTTTTATTGTTAGTAAAAAAATTTCATTTTAAAAGCTGTATAAAATCATGTTCCAAATCACCTATGTTAGATATTCTCACACACAATTATCAGAAACTTTGCAAAACGTGTTGACACTTTGAAAATATCGTATAGAATAGTAAATAAGAAACAGATGTTATATTTTCTTACATCTAGTGTAAACTAAACAAACAAGGGAGGAAATGACATGGATTCAATGTTTTTAATGAACAGCTTGTGGGTCATGTTAAGTGCAATATTAGTTATTTTTATGCTAGGAGGATTTATTCTACTTGAAGCAGGGTCAACAAGAATGAAAAATGCAGGTCATATTGCAGGTAAGACAATTTTCACGGTCGGCCTTGCTTCATTAGTTTACTGGGCGGTAGGGTATGCATTTACTTTTGGTGGAAATGGTAATTTCTTTGTCGGGTTATCTGATTTCTTCTATTCAGGAGCACAAGCAGAAGGAATGGGATTATCCACAGCAGTATTCTTTGTTTTCCAATGTGCATTTGCCTGTATCTCAATTACAATTGCTTTAGGTGGATTTGCAGAACGTGCTAAATTATCAATTTATCTAGTTTTTACTATCTTATTCTCAGCTCTTATTTATCCGGTTATTGCTCATTGGATTTGGGGTGGCGGTTGGTTAGCAGAACATGGTAAACAAGACTTTGCCGGATCAACAGTTGTTCACTTAACAGGTGCTATGGCAGCATTTGCAGCAACAATTTTATTAAAACCTCGTATTGGAAAATACAATAAAGATGGCTCAGCTAATAACATTCAAGGTCATAACCAAGTATTCACAGCTTTAGGTGTTCTTATCCTTTGGGTAGGTTGGTTCGGATTTAATGCAGGTAGTACTGTAGCAGTTGATGAAGGTTTCTTCGGATTTGTTGCTTTAAACACGAACTTAGCTGCTGGAGCAGGTGCAGTTGCAGCACTTCTTATTTCTTGGATGGTTTTAGGGAAATCAGATGTTCCAACAATGTTAAACGGTGCTTTAGCAGGTTTAGTTGCTATTACAGCATCATGTGCATTCGTTGATACTTGGGCAGCAGTCGTCATTGGTTTTATAGCTGGTATTTTAGTATTCTATAGTGCAAGATTCTTTGAAAAGAGAAAAATTGACGATCCAATCTTTGCTTTATCTGTACACGGTGTTGCTGGTGTATGGGGAACTTTATCAACAGGCTTCTTTGCAACACCAGAACTAGCATCTGTTGGTAAGCCTGGTTTATTCTATGGTGGCGGATTTGATCAACTTGGCGTACAATTTATGGGTGTAGCAGTATCTGGTCTTTATGCATTCATTGTATCTTTTGTTATCTTAGCAATTGCTAAGAAAGTAATGAATGGTCTTCGTGTAACAGAAGAAGAGGAAGTAATGGGATTAGATATGAGTGAACACGGAAGCTATGGTTACCCAGAAGTGTTTGCTTCAAAGAATCAGAATGTTGGCTCATAAACAACATAAATGGTTAGATACGCTCATATTGAATAAACGTGAGGAAGTGTCTCTCATGCACGGTGCATTTGATTCCTATGAATCAATTAAAAAGTGGAAAGACAATCATATCCACAATTATGGATCAAATACAATAGAGTTAAATAAATTTCATGATGAGATGATGAAGAGTGCTAGTAAAGTAGCACTCTTTCATCTTGAAAGGAACTTTGGGGCTCCACCTTGTGATTTTACATGGTTTATTACTGGGAGTGGTGGACGAATTGAACAAGGTATCATTAGCGATCAAGATCATGGCTTAGTTTACAAAGAAAAATCAGAACGTGCAAGCAAGTATTTCTCTGCCCTTGGAGAAGAATTGTCAAAAGGACTTCATTTAATCGGATATCCGTATTGTGAAGGAAACGTTATGAGCTCAAATCCTTTGTGGTGTAAATCATTAGATGACTGGGAAAAGCAGCTAATTCATTGGATGGATGAAAAGAGCTGGGAATCCATTCGATTTTTACAGATCTTTTATGACTGTAGAAGCTTAGTTGGAAATGATGCCTTTATAAAGGACTTAAAAAATACAATCTTTGAATATCGAAATACAAATCCTAAGCTTTTACAGCGATTTATGGATAATATTCAACATATTAAACATTCTGTTGGTCCATTAGGACAAATCTATGTAGAACAAAGTGGCCAGTATGAAGGATGTATTGATCTAAAAAAAGCAGCTTTTTTACCGTATGTTAATGCAGTTAGGTTACTAGCAATGAAAGAGGGAGTAATTGAAACCTCTACTCTCGAAAGAATTACCATCCTTAGTAAAAAAGATCCTTATCGACAAGAAATGCTTTATTATAAAAAGAATTTTGAAAAGCTCCTTGAATACCGAAGACTATTATTTGCAAGTGCTGAAAGTTATGATGATGTGCATTATTTAAACATTAAGAAAATGACCAAGGAAGAAAAAAGAGAGATAAAATCAATCTTAAAAGATGGTAAAAAACTGCATCAATATGTGCAGGGGATCATAGATAAAGGGTGTTTAGAATGACATTTGACCCGTTTTTTTTTATGAGAGGTAAGCTTGGTGGCTCTCAATCTGGCCAATCACAGCAACAAGTAGCCTACCTTAGACAATTACAACGTGAAATGAGGGTGGAGGAGACATTAAATATTCCTCTTACTGAATTAAACGTCATTGTTTTTGATATCGAAACAACAGGTTTTTATCCTGATCAAGGAGACCAAATTATTTCAATAGGTGCAATTAAAGTAAAGGGAGATGAAATTAAAGAAGAGGAAACCTTTT
Source organism: Metabacillus endolithicus (assembly GCF_023078335.1). GTDB lineage: Bacteria > Bacillota > Bacilli > Bacillales > Bacillaceae > Metabacillus > Metabacillus endolithicus. The sequence goes on from NZ_CP095550.1 coordinate 4,430,056, forward strand.
ACTCACTTGTTCGCTCAGAAAAACCAATTTCCAATGAAATTAGTTCTTTGACAGGTCTAACAAACGAGCAATTAACAACTGCTCCACTGTTATCCGAAACCTTGTTTGAATTTTTTCGGTTTGCCCAGGACTATACACTTGTTGCTCATCATGCAAACCATGAAAAGATGTTTTTACAGCATGCCTCTTGGAAGCTTTACCGGGCACCATTTAAGCACCGTCTTGTAGATATGTCCTTCCTGTACCGAATCGCAGAGCCTGAACTAAAGCTTATTACTCTTGAAGAATGCTGCAAACATAATGGGATACCGATTATTGGTCGTCATCATGCTCTGGAGGATGCCAAGTTGACTGCTCTGTTATGGAGTATTTATGTTAATAAGCTTAAAAGATTAGGGTGTGAATCTTTAAAGGATTTATATGAACGTTATACAATGGTTTAATGAAAAGGGTTATCAAAATGATAGCTCTTTCTTTATATGAGGAAAGTTTCAGAATATAATGATTTATCTTGAAAAGATAGCCAAATTACATTATAAGTAGTATGATAGTACTACTAAATTTTTAGACAGAATTGCCGAAATTATTTGTATATAATATAAAAATGGGCAAACCATTTGAAAAAATGGGACGCAAAACTAAAGGGGCTTATCATCTTATGCCAGCCAGTTGCAGATATGATTAGCATTGAATTTGTAAGTGAGCTGTCCTTATTTTTATCATTTGGGCAGTTTTATTATTTTACACAGAGAGTAATAGAGGCGAGAAAGGGAGAAAGAACATCATGAAAATCCGTCATGTTTTAAAGAATAATGTATTAAAAGGTTTTGACAGAAATCTCACGATTAGAAAAAAATTAATCATTGCCTTCGCATGTATTTTATTAGTACCAAGTCTTGCTATAGGATTTATTTCTTATCAATCTGCAAAATCTGAATTACAAGATAGCATGCTTCAAACAGCTAAGGAAAGTGTGCAACTAATTGATTCCTCTATGAATTCACAGCTAATTCCTATAGAAAAGGACATTGAATATTTTGCTCAGACAGCAAAAACGGCTAATGCAAAAATTGATATCGAGGAAATTTCGAAAATTAAATTGAAATTTAATCAATATATTGAAACAAAACCTGGAGCACAAGCGATTTATATTGGAACTGATACGGGTGAAATGATTGTTTCACCAACACTTCAACTTCCTGATGATTATGACCCGCGTGATCGTCCTTGGTATACGTTGGCAATGGAGAATAAAGGAGAAGTTGTTATTACAGATCCGTATATCGATGCTAATACAAATGAAACATCAGTAACGTTTGCTAAAGTTTTAAATGATGGTTCAGGTGTAGTGGCTGTTGATGTGAACTTAAATGTACTAAAAGATATGATAAGTGTAGTGAAGGTTGGGGCAGAGAGGTACTACGTAACAATTGTTGATGAAACTCAAACATACTTAATTCATCCTTCTAAGCAAGGTGAAAAGGTAACAGGTGATTGGGTAGGAAATTTATTTAAAAGTAATACTGGTGAATTTTCCTATACTATAGATGGTAAAGCGAAGGAAATGGATTTTATTACAAATGAACTAACAGGCTGGAAGATTGCTGGTACGATGTATACTAGTGAAATCTCAGAAGCCGCTCGAGGAATATTTTTAAAAACATTAGCTGTAGTACTAGTATCCTCTATTCTCGGAGCTATCGTTATTTTTGTTATTATACGTTCTATTTTACAACCAATTCGTATGTTAGTTGCTTCTTCAGAAAAAATTGCTAATGGAGATTTAGCGGTTGATATTAACATTAGTTCTAATGATGAAGTAGGACAATTGTCCAAGAGCTTTAACAAAATGGTCGAAAATTTACGTGCAGTGGTTGTAAGTCTTCAAACAGCATCAGAAAGAGTGAGTTCCTCTTCTGAAGAGTTGATTGCTAGTGCAGACCAATCGACAGCTGGAACTAAACAAGTAACAGAATCAATCCAACAGGTAGCTAGTGGAGCCGAAAGCCAAACACTTAAAATTGATGCAAATAATGCTGCATTAGATGAAGTACTACAAGGAATTCTAAGGATTTCATCTAGCTCATCAAATGTTTCTGATTTAGCACAAGCAACTGTAAGTGAGGCAGAAGTTGGAGGGAAATTTGTTAAAGATAGCTTGGAGCAAATGAAGTTTATTCATGCCTCCGTGACAGAATCAAATAAAGTCATTCAATCATTATCCAACAGATCACAGGAAATCGGAAAGATCCTAGATGCCATTTCTGAAATTGCTAATCAAACAAATTTACTTGCATTAAATGCCGCAATTGAGGCAGCAAGAGCTGGTGAACATGGAAAAGGATTTGCAGTAGTAGCAGATGAAGTGCGCAAATTAGCAGAACAATCTCAACAATCAGCTGGTCAGATTTCTACACTAATTTCATCTATACAGCAAGACACAAATCATTCCGTACAGGTAATGAGTGAGGTATCTAAAAATGCAGAGCAGGGTTTATCAATATCAACAGAAACATCTGAAAAATTTGATTCGATATTGAATAGAATGAACACTATGACTCCGCAAATTGAAGAGGTTTCAGCAACTGTACAGCAAATAACAGCAGCTATTCAAGAAGTTACAGCATCAGCCAATGAGCTTGCTATTATTGCAAAAGAAAGTTCAGCAACATCTGAAGAAGTAGCGGCTACAACTGAGCAACAACTTGCTTCAATGGAGGAAATCACAGCAGCCTCAAAAGCTTTAACTGGAATGGCTGAAGAACTTCAATCAATTATTGATCGCTTTAAAGTATAAGCAAATATTAAAAAGTCAGCTGAAGTTGCAGCTGGCTTTTTAAGTTTTTAAGATAAAGGTTATTTTGTGCAAAAAGATGTGTGGTTTAAGTTCCGGATACAGTGAATAACAATAATGTAAGAGGGAGGGAGTTGTATGAAAAGTGACAAATATGGAGTGCCAGAAATTTTTGAAGAGAACGTAAAGGGAAATTTATCTTATTTGTATCAGGATATTCAATATGTACTTAAGGTGCCAATTGTAAACTTTATATTTAGAACAACTGCGCTTTATGAAGCATTTTTACAACTAGCCTGGAGTCAAGTGCGACCAAGCATGCTAACTTCAAATATGGAAAATGCAGCTTCAGAAATAAGAAATCCAAAGCTTGGTGTTGATATGCCGACGATTAATTGGTCAAACCATTACGACCAAGCTACCATCGAAAAAATAAAAAAGATCATTTTTACATTTAATTATGTGAATAGTAAATTATTAATCATTGCATCTGCTTGGTCAGAGAGTTTATCCAATAGAACAATTCACGGAGGAAATCAAATAAGTGGGTATATTCAACCGGGAATCTTGCCTGGTCTTCCGAAGATTAATCTTATAAAGATAGAAAGTGCGCCTAAAGAAGTGAAAGGTCTTTTATTAGATATAGCAAAAACTCACCATACATACGACGTTGCTAGTGATTACCGGGCATTAGGGAGATATCCTGTATTTTTAAGAAAGAGCTGGAGTCATTTAAAGGAATATATAGGGACAGATTCTTATCAGCTATTATCAACGCAACTTAAGAAACAATCAATTAATCTTGCACATCAAATGCCTTTCCCAGTTACAATAAATAGATCTCTATTATCACAATGTTATTCTCCAAAAGATATAGCCGGCATTATGGGAGTTATTTCTATGTTTCAGCAATTCCTTCCGCCACTGATCATAGATGGTGAATTTTTCAGAATGATGTTAACTGGAAAAGAGCTTGATGGTAAGTGAATCAAGCTCTAATGAGACGTTAGATGAACAGTTCCCTATATACGGGTTTGGAAACTACTATCAATTTTTTTGGTTTTCATTACTGGGAAATAGAAAATACGTAATTAAGCCGGAAAAAAAGCCCCACCTAAAGAAATCAAAGTTCGGATTTGTATGGAAATAATGCTACCATAGTTTTGGTCAAGCACTCTAATCGCAAAAATAAACACTATAATCATTACAGGCAGCACAATTTTAAATTTCTTCAAAAGCTTCACATCCCTATTAAAAAATAATACTTAGTTTACCATATTTGATGTTAATTGCTAGAACAAGAATACCAACAATTTGGTCGTAGTCAAGATTAACGGTACAGACGAATAGAGAAATAGAAAAAAATAATAATGCTAGTCCACCTCTAATAATTATGTTTAAAACATTTATTTTAAGCTAAACACACGGGATGATCATGACTAATTTTGTTATATTATTTAGAATTGATAACCTTTTTCAACGAAATTGTTGTACTATTATATGTGAGACTAACTAGAGATTAAACAGTTTGAAGTTAAGGAGAAAATAACATATATGATAAAAAATATGGCTGAATTTACATATAAATTAAATGAAAATGGTGGAGGCCACATTCTGTATTTTACGGAGAAATTAGATGATTATGTTCAAAACGCTGTTGAATTTATAATTAGTGGTATAAAGAACAATGAATATGTTTTGTTTGTTGAAAATGAGCCTATTAACCTTTTAATATCACAAAAACTAAAAAATATGTTAGAAGCAGATGAAATAAAGAGAGTCCACCAAATTAATAATTTTGATTTCTATTGTTCCACAGGTAATTTCCACACAGTAACAATTCTAAACTACTTTTTTAACACATTAGATCCCTATTTTGATCAAAATTTAAAAATAAGGTGTTGGGGCCATGTGGAATGGCCGACTCAAAAGCATATTAATAGCACATTGAAAGAATTTGAATTTGAAGTAGACAGGTTAATGCCGGAAATGGATATAATCGGTGTTTGTGCATATAATTTAGACCGATTAACGAAAGAGGTCCAAAAAGCTTTAATGGAGTGTCACGGATACTTAATGACGGATAATGAAATAACGAGACTAGTTGATGAATCTGATGGAATAAAGAAAATATTTTAAATTAAGAAGTTCAGTTCCCAATGGCAATTTGATTCATTTATTCGTCATCCTTTTTTTCTTTTAGCAAATCACGTATTTCTTCCAGTAGAAGTTCAGTGTTTGTTTTAGTTTGACCAAAGGGCTTGTCGTTGTCTATATTCCGGAGCTTATAAAATAGTTGGACGAAGAAGAAAATACTATAAGTAATGATTAAAAATTCAAGTACAGTTTGTAAGAATGACCCATATTGAATAACGGATGCTCCAAATGGTAAAGAGAAATCTTTCAAATTTATGCCGCCTAAAAGTACACCTATTACTGGCATTACAAGATCATCAACTAATGAGCTAACGATCTTTCCGAAAGCCGTTCCGATAATTACACCTACTGCTAGGTCAATTGCATTCCCTCTTATGGCGAATTGTAGAAATTGTTTTAGCATGATATTAACTCCAATCTATTCATTACTTTTAAAGAGGACACTAAAAACAGTCCTTAATAAAGAATATTCACATAAGACAAGTTTAGAAGGAGAAGAAGAATATGAAGGTTTCATTGTCAGAATATGATCCAAAATGGCCGCAACAATACCTGATTGAAAAGGAAATGTTACAATCTAAACTAGGTTTTCTTAAACCAATGATTGAACATATTGGAAGTACATCAATAATTGGTTTATCAGCAAAACCAATTATTGATATCATGATTGGTGTTAGAGAGGAAATTCAGCTTGAAAAGGTTGTTGATGCATTATCACAATCCCCTTATGTATATGTATCAATCTATGATAAACAGCTACCGTTTCGACGGTTTTTTATTGTGGTTAAAGAAGTTTATTCTGAGTTGTATCCACATGTATTAACGACTGAAAATTTTATTGAGATTCCCCATCAACATCGAATAGCTCATATACATACAGTACCTATAGATAGTCAATGGTGGGAGGAACATCTTTTATTTCGTGATTTTCTTATACGATCGAAAGAGCATCTTTTAGAGTATGAAAGCTTGAAAAAGAAATTATCGAAAATAGAATGGACTAATGGAAATGAGTATGCTGAGGCAAAGGCTAAATTTATACAGTCTGTTCTTAAAGAGGCAAAATTATAAGGTGTTATTTAGAAAGATGCTTATTGGTTAGTTGAGATCTACTAACCAATAAGCATCTTTTTTCGTTCAAATGTATTAGTCCTTTCGTCCATTAGAAGGAGGTAGATTCCTTCAAAGGATATATTTTTTGAAAATTAAGCCAAATATATGGATAATTATTTCGATTGTCGATATATTTAAACGTATTACGTTATATTTATAGGTAATGTGATGGGAAGCAATTTAGGGGAGGGGAAGTATGGAAACGTTTAAAAAGTTAAAAAGCTTTTATTGGCCATACAGAAAGTATTTCTTATGGTCATTGTTTTTTGTCATATTTATTACAGCCATTACCGTGATTTATCCAATCGTTTTGCAATTAACAATCGATGAAATTGTATTAAAGAAACAATATGAGTATATTCCATGGATTGTGGTTGGTTTTTTATCATTGATGGTGGTAAAAGGGGTATCTGCATTTTTTCATCAATATTTAGGAGATATGTTTGGGATACAGTCAGTTTACAGACTTAGGAATGCCTTATATGAAAAGTTACAGCGATTGCCTTTTATTTACTATGATAATGCTAAAACGGGTGATTTAATGTCCCGATTGACTGCTGATGTAGAAGGGTTTCGTTTCTTTTTATCGTTCGGTTTTTCTGAGCTTGTTCGATTTTTACTATTAATATGCGGAACATTAACAGTTATGTTTATTTATTCCGTACCGTTAACGTTAGTAACGATCGCTGCTTTACCTTTTCTAGCGGTAGCTGTGTATCATTTTGATAAACGTGTACATCCAGCTTTTCGGAACATTCGTGAGTCATTTGGAAAGCTAAACACGAATGTGCAAGAAAATATTAGTGGAATACAAACGGTTAAGGCACTTTCTCGTGAGGATTTTGAAATATCAAAGTTTAACCGAGCAAACGGCAATTACAAAGAAAAATCATTAACAACATCATTTGTTTGGGCGAAATTTTTCCCTCTCATGGAGTTAATCGGAAATATATGTGTTGTCGCATTGCTTGCATACGGAAGTGTACTTGTTATTCAAGGAGGCCTGCAGCCTGGTGAGCTTGTTGCTTTCTTCAGTTTAGTTTGGTATTTAATGAACCCAATCATGCACTTAGGATTTGTGATTAACTTATTTTCGCAATCGAAGGCATCCGGAGAGCGACTACTTGAAATTTTAGAGGCTGAGGAAAGCATTCGAGATCAAGAAAATATCCTTCCAGATACTAAAATAAATGGAGAAGTAACCTTTTCTAATGTAAGTTTACGTTATAAAGAGGAAGAATCACTGGCATTACATCAACTAACTTTTCAGGCATCAAAGGGAAAAACAATCGGGTTAATTGGTTCAACTGGTTCTGGAAAAACAAGTTTGACTCAATTGATGACAAGGTTTTATACACCAACAAGTGGTCAAATTTTAATTGATGGAGAAGATATACGTGATTATTCATTAAAAGCATTACGCTCAAATATAGGAGTGGTTTTACAAGAATCATTTTTATTTTCATCCACAATTAAATCAAATATAGCTTACGGAAGACCAGATGCCACGATAGATGAAATTATTGATGCAGCAAAACGTGCTCAGGCACATGATTTCATTATGGAACTGAAAGACGGATACGATACGATGTTAGGTGAAAGAGGACTCGAGAACTTTCAGGAGGACAAAAGCAAAGAATTGCAATTGCCAGAGCAATTTGCATGGATCCACGCATTCTAATTTTAGATGATGCAACTAGTGCTGTAGATATGACGACAGAGTCCCATATTCAACAAGCATTAAAAGAAGTGATGAAGGGACGGACGACATTTATCATTGCCCATCGTATTTCTTCTTTGAAGCATGCTGATGAGATTCTTGTTCTTGATAGTGGTTCAATTATTGAGAGAGGAACTCATGAAAAGCTTCTGCAGCAAGAAGGTTATTACAAACGAATCTATGATATTCAATATAAAGATCAAAAAGCTGTTTTACACTCAACAGCAGGGTAGGTGATGATATGGAAAACAAAGATATAAAAGAAAAAATTAAGGAAAGATTTCATTACTCCACAGAAACGGTTATAGATAAACCATTTAATTGGCAGCAAATGTGGAGATTACTAAGTTACTTGAAACCGTATTCCAGAACATTACTTCCAGCAGCATTTATTGCTGTCCTCATTTCTGCAGTGGTCCGTCTCGTGGCACCTATATTAATAGGAAAATATACACTAGATTATGCAATTGCAAATAAAGATACCAAGCTTCTCATTATCTTAGTTACGACAATTTCTTGTCTCTATCTAGTATCTTACATAGCCAACACATTTCGAATCAGGTGGATGAACATGCTTGGCCAAAATGTAATTTATGATATTAGAAAGCATATATTTACTCATGTTCAATCATTGTCCCATAGATTTTTTGATCAGCGTTCCGCAGGTTCTATCCTAGTTCGAATTATGAATGATATTAATTCCCTTCAGGAGCTATTTACTAGTGGGGTAATCAACCTGTTAATGGATTTCATCCTCTTAATCGGGGTTGTAGTACTTTTGTTTACTCTAAGTCCACAACTCACATTAGCAATTATGGTCATTGTGCCGCTTATGTTTTTCATTTCTACCAGTCTACGAAAAAAAATACGTCGTTCATGGCAAACTGTACGATTAAAGCAATCAAAACTGAATTCACATCTGAATGAATCAATTCAGGGAATCCGAGTGACTCAATCATTTACACAAGAAAAAGAAAACATTGAATACTTTGATGGAGTTAACTCGGAGAATTTTCACTCATGGCAAAATGCTACGAAGCGCAATGCAATGTTTACACCAATGGTTGAAATGACAAACGCAATTGGTACAGCTATTTTAATTGCTTATGGAGCAACCCTGATAGCTAATGAATCAATTACAATTGGAACTTTTGTATCTTTTGCTTTTTACTTAGGAATGTTTTGGGAACCAATTTCGAGACTAGGCCAGGTATATAATCAATTGTTAATGGGAATGGCCTCTTCAGAAAGAATTTTTGAATTTATTGATGAAAAACCGAATGTTGCTGATTCGGATAATCCGACCATCCTTAAGAGTATGAAAGGTAAAATTGATTTTGAATCAGTGGAATTTGCCTATGATTCTTCTAGAAAAGCACTCAACAAGATCTCTATATCAATCCCAGCGGGGCAAACAGTTGCATTGGTTGGCCATACGGGTTCTGGAAAAACAACAATCGCCAATTTAATTAGTCGTTTTTACGATGCAACTGGAGGAAGTGTAAAAATTGATGATATAAATATTAAAAATTTACCAATCAGTGAATTAAGATCACGTATCAGTGTTGTTCTTCAAGATACATTTATCTTTTCAGGCACAATTATGGATAATATTCGATTCGGTTGCCCAACAGCTTCGGACGAACAAGTGGTAAATGCGGCGAAAGCAGTTGGTGCGGATGATTTCATATGCTGTTTGTCTAGTGGTTACTTAACAGAAGTAGAGGAAAGAGGAAATGTATTGTCAGTAGGTGAACGACAACTTATTTCTTTTGCTCGGGCACTACTTGCAGATCCAACCATTATTATTCTTGATGAAGCAACTGCAAGTATTGATACTGAAACAGAAGTGAAAATTCAACAAGCATTGAAAACCCTCCTGAGTGGAAGAACTGCAATAATGATTGCCCATCGACTTTCAACAATTCGTGAGGCTGATAATATTATTGTTTTGGATCATGGTAGTATTATGGAGCAAGGAAATCATGGGCAATTAATGGAAAAACAGGGTGTTTACTATGGATTGGTCAAAGCTCAATTTACTATGTTAGAAGTGGGATAATTCAATAGATATCGAATAAGAATAATAGTTATTATGGATTAAAACTTGAAAGGCGCCCAAAATGGGTGCTTTTTTCATTTCAAAAAAATGAAATTTAAATTTTTTATAACCTTTGTGAATTAAATGAACAAAACATTGAAAGAGGCTTCATTACAATGATTAACATATCTGCATCAGATATGTTAAACATTAGTGAAAAACATTTCATTAATCAACATATTCAGGATAATTTACCTAATATCAAAATTATTAGGTAAATTGGGAAGAGCGTCAGAGATGAAGATTCATTTTGAAATAGACCCGGAAAGTTATGTAGATCCTCTTCCAAAACATATTGGAGTTACAGAGATCATCACAATTATTGGTAATTTAATTGACAATGCTTTTGAATCAGTCATTTTTCAAGATAAGAGAAACGTTTCATTTTCTATAACAAACCTCGGAAATGAAATTATTATAGAGGTAACTGATAGTGGCAATGGGTTATCAAAAGAACAATTTGATACACTTTTTGCAGTTGGCTTTTCTTCTAAAGGTGAAAATAGAGGATATGGACTATATAATGTAAAACGCATTGTAGATGCCTTAAACGGAAATATTGATGTAATTAATGGCAAAGAAGGAGGGGCAATCTTCACAGTGTTTCTTCCAAAGGGAGTTAAGTAAAGATTAAGGAGAAGGTTCAAATGATTAACATTTTAATTGCAGAAGATGATTTTCGAATTGCCCAGGTTCAGGAGCAATTTCTAAAGAAGATAGCAGACGTCCAATTAGTAGGAAAGGCACTAAATGCAAAAGACACGATGAAGTTGTTGAATGAAAATAAAGTTGATCTGCTTTTACTTGATATATATTTACCAGATGAATTAGGTACAGATCTATTACCTAGAATTAGAGAGCTATATCCTACCACCGATGTAATCATGATCACGGCTGCAACTGAAAAAGACATGCTTGAAACATCTATAAGACAAGGTGTATTTCATTATTTATTAAAACCTGTAACGATGGAAAAATTTATTGAAACAATTGAAAACTATAAAAATAGAAGGAAATTATTTTATAGCCAAGATGAAGTGACTCAAGTCTTCATTGATCAATATTTTACAAAAGGAAAACAACAAACACTAAATCAAAAAGATTTACCTTCCGGGGTCGATAAAATAACGCTACAAAAGGTAATTGAGGTTCTCAACGCTTTTAACGGTGGTGTTACGATTGAAGAGATGGGGGAAAGAATAGGTGCCTCAAGAACAACTGCAAGAAGGTACTTGGAGTATCTCGTCTCAATTGATGAATGTAAATCAAAACATGAATATGGCATAGTTGGAAGACCGGAGAGAAAGTACTTTAAAAAAGGTGGAGTTTATTAGGTAATGATGAGAAAAAGAATCTTTTATGTTTACTTATATTTTCTCCTTTTCCTTTTTGGATGTTCAGTACAAGAGAATAATGAAATTCTGCTAAATGAAGATATAACAATTATAGCTCCAAGCTCAAAAGGTGGAGGATGGGATTTAACAGCAAGAGCTGTGCAACGTACTCTTTTAAGTGAAGGGATCATAGAGGAAGATATTCAAGTAGTGAATAAAATTGGTGCTGGTGGAGAACTAGGGTAGAAATTTTTAAGTCAGCAAGATGGACAAGTACTTGCGATGAATTCAAGTCTTCTTATAACAAATCATTTGCTAGGTCAAAGTAAGCTAACATTTAAAGATTTTACTCCAATCGCAACATTGGCAACTGAATGGGAAGCAGTTATTGTCTCAAAAGAATCTGAAATGAATAGTGCAAAAATGTTAATGGAAAAGATGAAATCAGCACCAGAATCTTTTAAAATTGGGGTTTCGCCTAGATTAGGAAACGATGATCAACTTTCTTTTGTATTGGCTAGTAAACAAGCAGATATAGAGCCAACAAAGCTTAATTTCCGGGTGTATGAAAATAGTCAACAGGTTGTTGATGCATTACTTGCAAAACAAATAGATGTTGCCACTATGACAATATCAGAAGCAATTAAGTATTATGAGTTACATCAAGTAAAGCTTCTAGTAGTTTCGGCCGATAGGCGATTGAGGGAACTTCCGATGATTCCTACCTGGAAGGAAGAAGGGATAGACGTCGTTTTTAGCCATTGGCGAGGAATAATGGGGCCGCCTAATATGACGAAAGAAGAGATTTTATTTTGGGATAAGACATTAAGTGAAATGGTGAAAACTAAAAAATGGCAAGGAATACTAGACGAATATATGTGGAAGAGTTTTTATAAAGACAGTAAAGATACCTTTAACTATCTTGAACAACAAAGTGAGATGTATGAGCGTTTAATGGGGGTTAATGAGATGAGTTGATTCTCATGAACAAAATGGTCAAAACTCACTTAATGAATATAATAAAATAATTATTTGTATTATTTACTTTGAAAGTAACTGGAATTATCATATGGAATGAAAGGTTACAAAACTTTATCTTGTCTTAGCAACTGTTTCTAAAAGGGGAACTTTATACTATTTATTAGATTGCTATTTATAAATGTTAGTATAGAAGTTTACCATTATGATTTGACGATTAGCCTTTTATCAAAGATATTGGGGGAGAAAAAAATGTGGGTAATTACTGTTTATTCTAATGAAAGTATTAAAATGTTCGAATATGAATGTGAATTAGAAGCTAAAGAATCACTACAGAGCATGAGAGGAAGTAGTATCCTCTCACATGTTGTTTATTTTAATGATCACTTAGTAGAAACAGTAGCTAATTAATAGAAACCAAAATGACCCTATCTAAATTGCTCTTTTCCCATTGTTAATGTGAAAAGAGTAGCAAATTAGGGTCTTTTTTTAGTTATTGCAACAGAATAGGAAAGCAGATTTAAGAGGGGTGATTAAGATTGGTCAAGCAAATAAACCTTTATTTTATTATTGAAACAGTCATTGTTGGAGTATTTGGGGGAACTCTTTTCTTACTATTTAACTTGCCTTTAGCATGGATGCTTGGTCCATTAAGTGCAGTTATGCTTTGGAAGTTGATAACTAAACGCAAATTACATTGGCCAATTGGTTTTCGTAACGGTGGACAGATGATTTTGGGCTTTAGTATGGGGTTATCATTTACAACGGAGAGTGCCAGGCAAATACTTGAGCAATTTCCCTCAATGATGATAACAACAATTTTAATGGTTGGATTTGGTCTTATAATGGCTAAGTTCATTTCAAAGGTCACAAAAATGAAAGGAGCAAGTGCGGTGATGGGGACAACACCCGGGGGATTATCACAAATGGTTATTTTAAGTGAAGAAATTACTGATGCAGAACCAACAATTGTTACATTTATGCAAACGGTGAGGATGTTAACGGTTATTTTTCTAGTACCTTTCTTAACGATCCATGCATTATCTACCTCTCACACCGATAGTTTCGTGGAAGACTCTGTTTCTCAAATGAATACAAGCGGTTACATACAACTATTAATCTTTTTAGTTATTGTTTTCTTTTTTACTAAATTGGCAGTTCGTTTTAAATGCCCTACTCCGTGGATTATTGGTCCACTTATTTCTACTGCACTTTTAACTGTATTTGGGTTTAACGTTCCACCTGTGCCTGATTTTTTGACCATATTGGCACAGCTTTGCTTGGGGATCTACCTAGGTCTTGGGATGAAAACAAATATGCTAGGTAATTGGCGAAGTTTGTTGCCAGTTACGGTCTTGTCATCATTACTCATTGTAGGGTTTGCTCTTTTATTAGCATACGGATTACATAGCTTATACTCTATTTCTATGTCTACAGCATTTCTATGTATTGCACCAGGTGGATTACCTGAAATGGGTGTCACAGCTCATACAGTAAATGCGGATGTTTCAATGGTGGCGGCCTTCCAATTATTTCGTGTGTTTTTTATCTTATTCATCATTCCGTTATTCTTAAGAAAATTTTTTGGTAGAAATACAATCGAGAAAAAATCAGTTACTGTGAGTTAATAAATACCGTAAATAAAATGAACAAAATACACAGAAAAAATTAAAAGCAATAAATTGTCAAAACGATTACAGAAAAGAGCACCTATAATAAAATGTATTCAGGATATTAAAACGCTTCCAATTCATCTAATTTATTTCAAGCGCAAATGCTTATAGGCTTTCGCTACGTACAAGAAATAGATTAGTCGTTCTAATATCCCCTTTATTGATAAAGCATGTGGAGGTATCGAATGTCTCAACTTAGTAATGCAAGCATGAATATAATTATTAGACTTCATTTTCAGAAAAACCTTATTACGTTTAGTGAGATTGCTAAGGTAATTGGGGAAGCTGGTGGTGATGTAATTGGAATTGATGTGATCTCAACAAGTAAAACACAAACGGTACGAGACATAACGATAACAGTAAAGAATCAACAACATGGTCAAACTGTTATGGACGAAATCAGTCAACAAGAAGGTGTAAAGATTTTGTCAGTTTCTGATCGAACCTTTTTATTACATCTTGGAGGAAAAATAGAAATCACTCCAAAAAATCCGATTAAAAATCGAGATGATTTATCTAGAGTTTATACACCTGGAGTCGCACAGGTATGTAACGCCATTGCTGATGAGCCACTTAAAGCTCACTCGTTAACGATTAAACGAAATACGGTTGCGGTTGTTTCTGATGGAACTGCAGTTTTAGGACTAGGTGATATTGGGCCATTGGCTGCAATGCCTGTTATGGAAGGAAAAGCAATGCTGTTTAAACAAATGGCAGATGTAGATGCATTCCCAATATGCCTTGATACGAAAGATCCGGAAGAGATTATTTCGATTGTTAAATCAATTGCGCCTGCCTTTGGAGGTGTTAATCTAGAAGATATTTCTTCTCCTAGATGCTTTGAAATCGAAGAAAGATTAAAGGCTGAAATGGACATACCTGTCTTTCATGACGACCAACATGGAACAGCTGTCGTATTACTTGCAGGTCTTTACAATGCACTTAAGCTTACTGGTAAAAATATTGAATCAATCAAAGTTGTTTTGAATGGTGTAGGTGCAGCTGGAACAGCATGTGCAAAAATGCTGCTAGCTGCTGGAGTGAAAAACATCATAGGTGTTGATCGAGTAGGTGCTATTAATAGAAATGAAACATACGATAATAAAAATTGGACAGACTTTGCATACATGACAAACCCAGAAAATATCAGTGGTTCCTTAACTGACGTAATAATAGGAGCAGATGTTTTTATCGGAGTTTCAGCTCCTGGTGTGTTAACGGTAGAACATCTCAAAACAATGGCGAAAGATCCAATTGTGTTCGCATTAGCTAACCCTGTACCCGAGATTGATCCAGAACTAGCTGAACCATATGTTAGAGTGATGGCGACAGGTAGATCCGATTTTCCAAATCAGATTAATAATGTCCTTTGTTTCCCTGGCATTTTTAGAGGGGCACTTGATTGCCGGGCTTCAGAAATTAATGAAGAAATGAAAATTGCTACTGCAAAAGCTATTGCAAATGTAGTTTCTGATGATGAATTAAGTGAAACCTACATTGTTCCAAGTGTATTCAATCAAAAAGTTGTTGAAAAGGTACGCGAGGCAGTGGTGAAGGCTGCTTATGAATCTGGTGTAGCAAGAAAAGATCTATTTAAAGAAGAAAATGCACTAGTGAGAAGTTATTAGTAAAAAGTCTTAGGTTACTAGTTTTTTAAAACAAGTAGCTTAAGATTTTTTATTTTTTTGAAACCATTTAATACCTCCTACGTATTAGGTAATGAAGACAAATTTTGGAGGTAGAAACATGGAAGAACAAACAATAAAAACGAAAAAACCGTCATTATTCGGAATGATTTTTCAACCGGGAGAACAATTTGAGAGATTAAGAGAAAGACCAGTCATTTGGTTGCCATTAATTCTTTTGTCTATACTTGGAACAGTTATTGCTGTCCTTACAGTACTTAACGTGGATTATTCTACATTACCAGGACCAGCTATGTCCGCTGAAGAGCTTGAGCTTACAAAAATGTTTGGAATCATTTTTGGGGGACTTGGTGGTTTATTTGGTACATCAATTGGCTTTTTAGTTGTTGCAGCAATTTTATTCGGAATTGCCAAAATAGCTAAATCATCAGTTTCATTTAAACAAATGTTTTCACTAATCATTTTCACAGGATTTATCACAACAATTGGTCAATTATTGAATCAACTTATTATTTTCGCAATTGGTGGAGATCCGTACGTTATGCTAACAAGTGTGAACAGTCTTATTGGAGCAGATGGAGTTTTAGGAGCAGTTTTAGGCGTATTTGAAGTGTTTCAAATTTGGTATTATGTTTTGCTGGCACTTGGACTTATGAAAGTTTCAGCTTTCCAAACCGGCAGCATATACAATTGCTATTATTTTCTTTATTTTAGGTCTTATTGTTGCAGCAATTGGAGGAGTTTTTGAAGGGATAGCACAGTTCTAATGAAGAAAAAAATTTGGATAGGTATAGGCGTTGCGTGCTTAATCATTATATTAGTTGGAATTAATGTTTTTCGAACAGTAAATAAAGAAAACCTAACAGTTGATACAATAAAAGTTGAAGAACGTGAAATGACCGGGAATGTAATGGTTCCCGGTACACTTTCGCTAAGAAATGAGAGTTTTGTTTACTTATCCCCTGAAAGCGGTAATGTTGCTGAGATTCTTGTAAAAGAAGGAGATAAGGTGGAAGAAGGAACACCTCTACTTCGGTATGAGAATGAACAGCTATTATTAGAAAAAGAACAAAATGCTTTATCTCTAGAGTCTTCCTACTTACGAATTAATCAGGTGGAAAAACAAATAAATGATTTGGATGAAAAAGAGGAAGATTTGACGAAGCAAGTAGGCAAGGATGAAGCAAAAAAACAAGTTGATGCCGAAAGAGATCAATTAAAAACAGATTTAAAATTAGCTAACCTCGAAGCTAGACAAGTGCTACTTCAAAAAGAAACAATTGAGAAAAAACTGGGAGAACTTGAAGTTGTAAGTGAAATTTCTGGTACGGTTCTTTCTATTAGTAAAGATGCATCAAAAGGAGTCACTCAAGGAGCTATTTTACACATTGCAAAACCTGATGAGCTTATTGTAAAGGGATCCATTTCTGAATATGATTCTTTAAAAATTAAGGAGAAGCAACCTGTAACATTGAGATCTGATGTTGTACCAGGAAAGGAATGGGTTGGTGCCGTTAGTAAGGTTAATCTTCTGCCGGAACAGAATGAAAATGCAATGGGTAATGAAGATAGTGCTGTTCAGTATCCAATTGAAGTTACAATTGATGATAAAGGTATTAAAGCAAAACCAGGCTTTAAATTAATAATGGATATCCAAACAGAAAAAAGAAAAGCTCTTGCTGTTCCTTTAGAAGCAGTGAAACAGGATGCTGAAGAATATTATGTATTTGTTGTTAAAGAAGGAAAGGCCATTCGTAAAATAGTAAAAACAGGTGCGGCAAGTGATGAGTATATGGAGATCAAAACAGGGTTAGAAACAGGAGAAAGAGTTATTGTTAGTCCTTCAAATGAGCTGCAAAATAACATGGAAGTGAATGAGAAATGATTGAGTTAACTTCCATTACTAAGAGCTATAAAGTAGGACAGGATACATTAGATGTTCTTAAAGGAATTAGTCTAACAATTAACGAAGGTGAATTCGTTGCGATTATGGGTCCTTCTGGTTCCGGAAAATCGACACTAATGAACGTTATTGGATGTTTAGACAACCCTACCTCGGGCACATACTTACTCGGTGATGAGGACATTTCCACTTATAAGGATGAAATGTTAGCTAGGGTACGTAATTTATCGATAGGCTTCGTTTTCCAACAATTTCAGCTTCTTCCCCGGCTCACGGCTCTAAAAAATGTAGAGCTTCCGATGGTTTACGCGGGTTATAAGAAAAAAGAGCGTGAGGAGAGAGCAAAGCAGGCTCTTGAAAAGGTTGGGCTAGCCGAGAGGGTGAATCACTTGCCCAATGAGTTATCTGGAGGACAAAAACAACGTGTTGCAATCGCGAGGTCAATTGTAAATAACCCTAAAATCATACTGGCGGACGAACCAACTGGTGCACTTGATAGTAAAACAAGCATTACAATAATGGAGCAATTCACACAATTAAATTTGGAGGGTACAACAGTTATACTTGTTACCCACGAACAAGAGGTTGCTGATTATGCAAAAAGAATTATTACAGTTAGAGATGGGATCATTCTCTCAGATGTAGAGCGGAGGAGAGAAGTATGAGCTTACTTGAAAATGTAAAGATGGCATTAAGTTCAGTATTAGCTCATAAATTGCGCTCCATTTTAACGATGCTCGGAATTATTATAGGTGTGGCATCCGTTATTTTAGTTGTTGCCATCGGTCAAGGTGGAGAGCAATTACTAAAAACTTCAATAACTGGTCCTGGTAATACGATTGAAGTTTATTATGAACCAAGTGAAGAAGAATTAATGTCAAACCCAAATGCCTATATGAATGCTGCTTTTACTCAGGAAGATGTTAATTCATTAAGCAATATACCAGAAGTGAAAAAAGTTGTTGCAGCTTCATCAGAATATTTTTCAACAAGATATCGGGAAGAAACAGCCGATACTAGTGTTAATGGTATAAACCAAGCCTATATGGAAGTAAATAACTTGAAGGTTGAATCAGGAAGAAATCTGGTTGAAGCAGATTTTATTGGAGGCACACGTGTAGGGGTTATTAGCTCAGAGTTGAAAAAGGAAATGTTTGATAAAATTGAGCCGTTAGGTGAAGTTGTTTGGATTAATGGTCAACCGATTGAAATTATAGGAGTATTAGAGAAGCCAGAAGGTTTATTCGCATTCGGAGCGATGGAAGTATATGTACCATGGAATACATTTCGGAATTCTTTTGGAAAGAATGAATATAATTCAATTACGTTACAGGCTACAAATGCTGACGTAATGAAAGAGGTTGGAGAAAAGGCAACAACTCTTTTAAATACAACTCATAATACAGATAATTCTTATAAAGTGTTTAATATGGAAGAAATGGCAGAAGGAATTGGTCAAATCACAACCATTATGACGTTAATTATTGGATCAATTGCGGGTATCTCACTTGTAGTCGGGGGAATTGGCGTGATGAACATCATGCTTGTTTCCGTAACTGAACGAACAAAAGAAATCGGAATAAGAAAGGCGTTAGGCGCAACAAAGCGTCAAATTCTTACTCAATTTCTAATTGAATCGGTCACCCTTACACTTATAGGTGGAATTATCGGAATTTTACTAGGAGCAATAGCAGCAAATGTTGTATCAATCTTTGCTGGATGGCCACCTCTCATTTCTTGGCAGGTTGTTTTAGGAGGGTTAATATTTTCAATGGTTATTGGAATTGTTTTTGGAATGTTACCTGCGAATAAAGCGGCCCGCTTAAGTCCGATTGAATCTTTAAGATATGAATAACATTTTAACCTCCCATTAGTTGTTTATGGGAGGTTTTTTATTATGTTTTTCTCTTGAAATGCAGAGACTTATTTAACTAATACAATCGAATTCTTTCGAAAAACAACCAATTTCATTCAAATGAAATGAATGTATCGGTTCTATCGGCTATTATTTTATTAAAATATCATTCAAAATATGAATGTTTTTGAAATAGTTATATGTTTTTAGTGATAAAAAGTGATAGTATTTGATAAAATATGATTGATTTTGGATGAAGATGAAAGTATAATGAAAAAGTAAGTAGATTATGTATTCGCTTACAAAAAATTAGGAGGTGTTGTTAGTTTGTTAACACCTGAACGTCATCGACTAATTCTTGATCTTTTAAAAGAAAGACATTCTGTGAAAATACATGAGCTTGTCGACTTAACTAACACATCAGAGTCCACAATTCGTCGTGACTTAACACAATTGGAAGAAGATAAGTATTTAAAACGAATTCATGGCGGAGCGGCACTTTTACAAGGAAAGCTAAAGGAACCAAATGTTAGTGAGAAATCTGCCAAAAACCTTCAGCAAAAGAAAATGATTGCATCTGAAGCAGCTGCTCTTATAGAAGAAGGAGATTGTATTTTTTTAGATGCAGGTACAACAACACTACAAATGGTTGAATATTTATCACCTGAAAAAGAAATTGTCGTTGTTACTAATGGACTAACTGTTATTGAACCGCTTTTAAGTAAAGGGATAAAAACATATTTAATTGGTGGATTCTTAAAGCCATCTACTGGTGCTATGATTGGACGCGGTGCTTTAACGGCATTAGAACAATACCGTTTTGATAAATGCTTTTTAGGAGTAAATGGAATACATGTTGAGTTAGGTTATACAACACCTGACCCTGAAGAAGCAGCAATGAAAATGACAGCACTAAAGCTTTCAAGAGAGAAATATGTTTTAGCTGATTATTCCAAATTTGGAGAAATTGCATTTTCAAGAATTGCTCAGCTTTCAGAAGCAAAGATTATAACAGATGAAGGAGAAGATGAAGTCCTTTATCCATATACAAAAAATACAGCAATAAAGGTAGTGAATACATGATTTATACCGTTACATTGAATCCATCAGTTGATTACATCGTAAGAGTTGAACAATTTGAGTTAGGATCGTTAAACCGTACATCGGAAGATTCAAAATTTCCTGGTGGTAAAGGGATTAATGTATCACGTGTGTTGAAGCGATTAGGTGTTGAATCTAACGCATTAGGTTTTATAGGTGGTTTTACCGGTTCTTTCGTAGCAGATTTTCTATCTGGAGAGAATATTCAACACAACTTTATAAAAGTTTCTGGTGATACGAGAATAAACGTTAAGCTAAAAACTGACGTTGAGACAGAGATAAATGGAGTGGGACCTAGTGTGTCAGAAGAACAGCTAAATCAGTTTTTACAATTGTTTCAGCATATGAATCAAGACGATATTGTTCTTTTAGCAGGTAGTATTCCAGGGACATTACCAACATCTATCTATCAAAAAATCATGACTATTTGTAAAGAGAAAGAGATAAAAGTAGTGGCAGATGTTTCTGGTGATGCGCTAAAAGAGGTTTTATCTGAAAAACCATTCTTAATTAAACCAAACCATCATGAATTAGGGGAATTGTTTGAAACTAACATTCAATCTGTGGAAGATGCACATAAATATGCAAAGCAACTTGTTAAACAAGGTGTAAAGCATGTGATTGTCTCAATGGCTGGTGAAGGGGCACTTCTAGTTACAGATGAATTCAGTTATGTAGCAAATGTACCAAAAGGAAAGGTGTTAAATTCTGTTGGTGCCGGTGATTCAGTTGTTGGTGGCTTTTTAAGTGCATTCTCCGATAATAAATCGTTGGAAGAAGCGTTTAAAATTGGTGTTGCTTCAGGCAGTGCAACAGCATTTTCACTTGAACTGTGCACCAAAAAAGAAGTAGAAGAGTTATTACCTCAAATAGAAGTATTCAAAATATAGAGGGGGAAAAAAGATGAGGATAACAGAAGTATTAACAAAACGTACAATAAAATTAGAAATCCAATCAACATCAAAGAGCGATGTTGTTAAAGAATTAGTTGATGTTTTAGATCGTGCTGGTAAGCTTTCAAACAAAGCGGCTTACGAGCAAGCAGTATTAAATCGTGAAAAACAAAGTACAACAGGAATTGGTGATGGTATTGCCATTCCTCATGCTAAAACAAATGCAGTGAAAGAACCTGCTATTGTGTTTGGACGTTCAACAAATGGTGTGGATTATGAATCATTAGATGGTCAACCAAGTTATTTGTTTTTCATGATTGCTGCTCCAGAGGGCGCAAACAATACCCACTTAGAAGCATTGTCAAAACTTTCAAGTATATTAATGAAGCAAGAAGTAAGAGATCAGTTACTTCAAGCAAAAACAGAAGATGAAGTGTTGGCGATTATCGACCAATATGATGTTCAAGAAGATGAGAATGAAGCTGTGTCAACTGAAGGGAAAACAGGTAAAATATTAGCTGTTACTGCATGTCCAACGGGTATTGCTCATACGTATATGGCAGCAGATGCATTAAAAGAAAAAGCAAAAGAGCTGAACTTATCGTTAAAAGTAGAAACGAATGGTTCCGGTGGAGCTAAAAATGTTTTAACTCCTGCAGAAATTGAAGAAGCTACAGCGATTATCGTAGCTGCAGATAAACAAGTAGAAATGGAACGTTTTAAAGGTAAGCATGTGATCATTGTTCCAGTTGCTGATGGTATTCGTAAAACAAAAGAATTATTAGATCGTGCTGTGAATCAAGATGCTCCAATTTATCAAGGAAGTGGAGAATCGAAAAAAGAAGATCGCAGCGGTGAAAGAACTGGATTTTATAAGCACTTAATGAACGGTGTATCTAATATGTTACCGTTTGTTGTTGGTGGCGGTATCTTAATCGCCTTATCATTCATGTTTGGAATTCATGCATCAGACCCTAATGACCCTTCACATAACGCCTTTGCAGAAGCATTGAGCACAATTGGTGGCGGAAATGCATTTGGATTAATGATTCCTGTATTAGCGGGATTCATTGCATTAAGTATTGCGGATCGTCCAGGTTTAGCACCAGGTATGGTTGGTGGATTTATGGCAGCTCAAGGTGGCGCAGGCTTCTTGGGTGGATTAATTGCTGGTTTCTTAGCTGGTTATATTGTTGTACTTTTAAAGAAACTTTTATCTGGTATGCCAGCTTCTTTAGAAGGAATTAAACCCGTTCTGTTATATCCGGTATTAAGTATATTCACTGTTGGAATGATCATGTTCTTTGTAGTAAATCAACCTGTAAGTGCATTAAATGGTGTGATTAGTGACTTCTTAGGCAACTTAGGTACAGGAAACTTAATACT
This sequence comes from Metabacillus endolithicus, assembly GCF_023078335.1. Classification (GTDB taxonomy): domain Bacteria; phylum Bacillota; class Bacilli; order Bacillales; family Bacillaceae; genus Metabacillus; species Metabacillus endolithicus. The sequence continues at coordinate 4,452,710 of NZ_CP095550.1, forward strand.
TCTAGGCTTACTATTAGGTGGAATGATGGCAGTAGATATGGGTGGTCCAATTAATAAAGCTGCTTTCACATTTGGAATTGCAATGATTGATGCTGGAAACTTTGCTCCGCATGCTGCAGTTATGGCTGGCGGTATGGTTCCTCCACTAGGAATTGCATTAGCAACTACTTTATTTAAAAATAAATTTACGAAACGTGAACGTGAAGCAGGGATTACTTGTTATATTATGGGTGCTTCATTTATTACAGAAGGTGCTATTCCTTTTGCAGCGGCCGATCCAGCTCGTGTTATTCCTTCCATTATCACTGGTTCTGCAGTAGCTGGAGCCTTAGCAATGTTCTTTGGAAATGGATTACGCGCACCACACGGCGGTGCATTTGTTATTCCATTAGTTGAAGGTAACCCGGTTTTATATTTATTAGCTATTGTTATAGGTGCAGTAGTTACTGCTTTAATGTTAGGAATCTTAAAAAAGCGTGTTAATGAATAATAAGTTGTAAAAGAGCAGACTGGTTTTTAGTTTACTAGAAATCAGTCTGCTTTTCTTTTTTGAGAATTCTTTTACAACTGTAGTGATTAAAAGTAAAAAAAGTTGGGTAAATAAAAGTAGTAGAGAAAAAGATAGAATTGAAAGGTGGAATTAACTTGTCAAAACCATTATTTACGTCAACAGTCACAGCAGTCGGTGGAAGAGATGGCAGAGTTGAGTCATCTGATGGTAATATCAATTTACAACTAGCAATGCCAGGTTCACCTAGAGCCAAGGAAATGCCTGAAGCAACAAATCCTGAGCAATTATTTGCGGCTGGTTATTCTGCATGCTTTGACGGTGCATTACAATTAATTGCAAAAAGAGAAAATGTGAGCTTTGAATCTGAAGTAACAGCAAATGTTAGTCTTTTAAAGGACGAGTCTGATGATGGTTTTAAACTAGGTGTTACGTTACAAGTAAAAGGAACAGGAATTGAAAAGGACAAGCTTGAAGAATTGGTTGAAAAGGCACATGGATTTTGTCCATATTCAAAAGCAACAAGAGGAAATATTGAAGTTGAACTAGAGGTCGTATAAGAATTTACCATTAATTAGAAGAATTTCTTCAAGTAAATAATCGTAAAATTATTTCTAATCCCCGAATGATCTCTCTTCATTTGGGGATTAATTGTTTTTATAGAAATAGGATATTTATTGGCAAAATATCCATATAACAAGGTATAATGATAAAAGAGCAATGTAATATAGGAGGATCTTCATGTCGCAAACTGAAACAGAAACAACGAAGTCAAAGATGTGGGAATGGACAAAGGCCATTGTGCTAGCGGTTGGACTGGCTATGATTATTCGTATTTTTTTATTTGAACCATATCTTGTAGAAGGGTCTTCGATGGATCCAACACTACATGATGGGGATCGTCTTTTTGTTAATAAAACGTTAAAATTTATTGGTGAGATTGATAAAGGTGATATTGTTATTATTGATGGCAAAGAAGAAAACATTCGCTATGTAAAACGTGTAATAGGTGTCCCAGGAGATAAGGTCAGTGCGCAAGATGGAAAAGTGTATGTCAACGGAACGGTTATAAAGGAACCATACCTTGATAGTAATGAAAAGGAAGCAGAGAGTATAGGAATTGACTTAACGGATGATTTTGAAGAGATAGAGGTACCGAACGGTAACTATTTTGTTATGGGAGATAATCGACTAAATAGCATGGATAGTCGAAACGGTCTAGGTTTAATTGAAAAAGATCGTATCTTGGGTAAATCTGAATTTATCTTTTTCCCATTGGATCATTTAAGTAAAACAGAATAGTTAATACAACGAAGATGACAAAGTTTTATTTGTCGTCTTTTTTAAATTTATCTTCCATATTTTTGTAACATTTCATCCTTTTAAGCGACTACATATATAAGTCAAACACAACAAAGGAAGTGTTAAAAAGATGAAAAAGTGGAGGTTTCTTTTATGTTCATTCTTTCTTGTTATCCTTTTTACTGGTTGTAGTAATAATTCAAGTGAGAGTGCAATTGATAATACGACGAGTCAATCCGCTGATCAAGCTGTTCCGGAACTGGAAAAGAAAGAACGATCAGAAGGAGATTCAGTAGAAAATACGGTTGAAAAGGAAAAAAAGGAAGATAACTTTAATAGTGACAGGAAGGTTATTTATACAGCTGATCTGTCTATAAAAGTATCGAACTTTGATGAAACAGTGAAATTTGTTCAAGAGAAAATAGAAACTTTACATGGATATGTTGTACAATCTCATTCCTACTCTGTGGATGATGGAGAAACGGTTGAAGGTACAATAACAGTGAGAATACCACAGGAATCTTTTCATTTATTTTTGGAGAGTGTTGAAAAGGGAAGTACAAAGGTTTTAGATCGTTCAATTTCCGGCCAAGATGTAACAGAAGAATATGTTGATCTTGAATCACGTTTGAAATCTAAACAAGTTGTTGAAAAAAGATTACTTGAATTTATGGAGAAGGCTGAAAAAACAGAGGATTTATTAAAAATTTCAAGCGACTTAGCAGCTATACAAGAAGAAATTGAGACAATAAAGGGAAGAATGAATTACTTAGATAATCAAGTTAGTTTAGCTACTGTAACGCTTCAAGTTAGAGAAGATAAAGTAAGTGTTCCAGGTCTTGATAATGAGGGTTTGAATACTTGGGAGCGGACAAAGAAGCAGTTCATGGAAAGTGTTAATGTTGTTTTAAAATCAATGTCTAGTATTTTTATTTTCTTAGTTGGAAGTTTACCGATTTTAATTCTTATTGGTGGAATTCTTTTTATTGCGCTTTTTATTTTTAAAAGAAAAAGAAGGCATAATCAAGGAAAACCACCAACTAATTTAGGTGAATAAATGAAATGCTTTTATGTAGCCAAGATCGTTAAAATAAGCATCGTTATAAAGACAGAACCAATTACTAGTAGTACACTAACTAAAATAGACATTTTTTTATCCGCAAGGTGATAATGGGGAAGAATTCGCTTTAATGAGAGCGAAATAATTATGTAAATGAATATAACCCCGATAATAAAGGTAACCCCACTAGACTCAAAACCTAGAAAGGCAAAGTAAATTCCAGAAAAAAAGATTAGCAAGCAGTATTCAATTAGAGTGTGTAATTTCATGTTAGTCTCCCTTAAACTTTTAGATAGCTTATTTTAACATAAATTAAATATGAGTTTAAGAAAGACAAGGACTAATAATTGAAATTATAAATAGAAAAGAAGCAGCTGGGAAAGCTGCTTCTTTTTTGGAAAATGCTATGCTGCAATGTTTATGTCATCATCAAGTTGTCATTTATTTTCTCTTGCCTTAATAGCAGCCTTATAGAAGAGACCAGTTATAAAACAGTGATGATGCTTGCGCCGATATATGATGTTGTTAATAATAGGTCCGAAGATCGGTCCAACTCCAGCGATATTTAATAATTGAATTAGAGAATTACGTTTCTTACCCATAGGAAGGTAATCAACATCATCTCTACGAGTAATGGGCAGGTGTTTTTCTTGCTTCCTTCACACCAAAAATCTCTTCTACAAATCGAACGTAAGAAAAGGAGTTAAATATTTAAAAACAATCCGTATTCATATATGATGTTAATATCTGTTAAAAAAGGAAACTCTTAAAAAATATGGAGGAAAAATAAGTGGAGGCAATATTGCATGGAATATTATTAGCATTTGGGTTGATTCTTCCTTTAGGTGCACAAAATGTGTTTGTTTTTAACCAAGGGGCACTACAACCCCGGTTTGTGCAGGCTCTTCCGGTTATTGTTACAGCAGCACTTTGTGATACATTTTTAATTATTCTTTCTGTCCTAGGAGTGTCTGTTATTGTTTTTTCATTTGAATGGTTAAAAGTAACTATTTTTTTGATAGGCATTATGTTTTTGCTTTATATGGGCTGGTCTGTTTGGAGGTCAGATGAACAGGCAGATAAGGAGCATAATTCATCCTCGTTATCTCCTAAAAAACAAGTTATGTTTGCGATGAGTGTCTCCTTATTAAATCCACATGCAATTTTAGATACAATTGGTGTCATTGGGACAAGCTCACTTGCTTATAATGAAGGAGACAAGGTGTTATTTACACTAGCGTGTATTATAGTTTCGTGGATTTGGTTTGTTGGTCTCGCACTAACAGGAAGAAGTATAAAGAAAATTGATCAAAATGGAAAACATTTGAGAAAGATAAATAAAGTTTCTGCTCTTATTATTTGGGCAGTAGCTGTTTATTTAATCTTTCAATTAATAAGTTAAAAGGAGATTTGTTAATGAGGCAAAGTTTTATCAATATTGAAGAAGGTAAAAATACGCATAAGAGATATATTGGTTCTCTATTTGTTGTTTTAGCTTTTATGCTTATTTTAGGAACAGTTGCATATACAGTAGCACTTATATTAGGTGAGCTTATTCAACCTGGTTTGATAGATTTTGAAACAGGTTTGGTAACAGATCCTTTAGTAGATCTTTACCTATTACACTTGCAAAGCATTTTTTAATTCTTGGTCTACTTATTGCAGTTAAAGCTATTTTAAAAAGAAGGTTCATCTCATTAATAACACCGTATAAAAACCTGAATTGGGGAAAAATATTTTATGGTTATGTAGTTTTATTTATATTATTAATTGTGTTTACACTAATTGATTATGCCTTTTTCCCAAATGATTATTATTTAAATGATTTTGATGCTGACAGATTTATGTGGTTATTGGTTGCGGTTATTTTTCTGGTTCCAATTCAAACAACTTCTGAAGAACTTCTTTTCAGAGGGTTTCTTCTTCAGTGGGGAGCAAAATTTACGAAAAATCCGATATTGCTTGCTATTATAGTAGGCGGGATTTTTGGTAGTCTTCACTTTTTTAACCCGGAAATGGAGTATGGAGCGTTTTGGGTAGCGCTAGATTATTTAGCAATGGGGTTTATTTGGACGTATATTTCAATTAAAACAAATAGTTCAGAGTTTTCTATTGGTGCACATGCGGCAAATAATATGTTTCTCTGCTTATTTTTAACTATGGATGATACAGTATACGGAGACATCCCTTCCGTGTTTGTAACAACAAATGTCAATGCGATGCTTTCAACACTTACTACGATTATTACGGGTGTACTATTTACAATCATTGTATTTCGGAAACAAAAGAAAGAAATAATGTAGAGACTTTAATCATCTATAGAGCGTGCTATTAAGCGCGCTCTTTTTTAGTGAACCAAAGTTGATTGTCGTTCCTTTAAAATATTTTCTATTAATGTTAGGTGTATTGTTTCAGGATTTTTCTCGAAAATGTAGGATAACACTTATAACTAGTATTGTTAGATAGATGGAAATAAAAATAACAAAAGGCATACTGCCGTTCTTAAATAAAAATTCTTGAAGTTGCTTTGAAAAAAGAAAAAGTAGCCAAGGACCAGCAGATACAAATACAGGAATCATTCCTGTTCCATTTTTTTCCTTTAAAATTCGATAATACATTTTCTCTAATGTTGAGGTATCGATAGTAAGATAGAAATGTTTAATTTGTTCTATTTCTTTTAGTTCTTTTAACTTATGAAGCGGTTGTCCATTCTCGACTGTTTTTTTGAATTTCAAATAAAGTTTATGTGCATCCCCGCGTGTTGAAATCATTTGGTGATTACCTCCGTTCCCTAAATTAAGTCGTTAACAAATGAAGCATATTTTATACCTCCATTTTTAATATCTGTGGGTGAAAAAATCTTTATCTTTTAGGCTACACGTTGCCCTTAGTAATAAATTCCTTTATAATTAGCATAGCTTAATGTGTAATTTTCTATAAAATTGCTGTGGTTGAAGTCAATACTGACTTTTACGCATTGTTAAATGTGCATTATTTAACAGGCTTAAAGAGCTATTAAAATAAGTATTAGGGTAATCAGATCCCTTGTTATTGGAGGATGTTTCATGATTCAAGTTACGAATGTTAGCTTACGATTTGGAGATCGCAAGCTTTTTGAAGATGTTAATATTAAATTTACTCCGGGTAACTGTTACGGTTTAATCGGGGCAAATGGAGCCGGGAAATCAACATTTATTAAAATTTTATCAGGTGAGATTGAAGCCCAATCTGGTGATGTTAGCATGGCACCTGGTGAACGTTTGGCTGTATTAAAACAAAATCATTTTGAATATGAAGAGCATGAAGTTTTGAAAACTGTCATTATGGGCCATAAACGCCTTTATGAAGTAATGCAAGAAAAAGATGCTATCTATATGAAAGCTGATTTCACAGATGAAGATGGTATGAAGGCGGCTGAATTAGAAGGTGAGTTTGCTGAGCTTAATGGTTGGGAAGCCGAAAGTGAAGCTGCAATCCTTTTAAAAGGACTTGGTATCTCTGAGGACCTTCATACAAAGAAGATGGCAGATTTAACAGGTGGAGATAAGGTTAAAGTACTCTTAGCTCAAGCACTTTTTGGTGAGCCGGATGTTCTTCTCTTAGACGAGCCAACCAACCATCTTGATATCCATGCGATTCAATGGCTAGAGGAATTCCTTATCAACTTTGAGAATACTGTTATTGTAGTATCCCATGACCGTCATTTCTTAAACAAGGTTTGTACACATATTGCTGATTTAGATTTCTCTAAAATCAAAATCTATGTTGGAAACTATGACTTTTGGTATGAGTCTAGTCAATTGGCACTTAAACTAGGTCAAGAAGCTAATAAGAAAAAAGAAGAAAAAATTAAAGAGCTTCAAAACTTTATTGCGAGATTTAGCGCTAATGCTTCGAAGTCAAAACAAGCAACATCACGTAAAAAATTACTAGATAAGATTTCCTTAGACGACATTCAGCCATCTTCTCGTCGTTATCCTTATGTAAACTTTACACCTGAGCGTGAGATAGGGAACGATGTTTTGCGTGTTGAAGGATTATCAAAAACAATCGATGGTGTAAAAGTTTTAGATAATATTAGTTTTACTTTGAACAAGGAAGATAAAATTGCATTAGTTGGTCGTGATGAAATTGCGATTACAACTCTTTTCAAAATTTTAGCTGGTGAAATGGAACCTGATAGTGGCTCATTTAAATGGGGGGTAACAACTTCTCAGGCATATTTCCCAAAAGATAATGGTGAGTATTTTAAAGGTGATGAGCCGAATTTAGTTGACTGGTTACGCCAATATTCTCCTAATGACCAAAGTGAAAGCTTTTTACGTGGCTTCTTAGGTCGTATGCTTTTCTCTGGTGAAGAAGTTTTGAAAAAGCCAAGTGTATTATCTGGAGGAGAGAAAGTTCGTTGTATGCTATCGAAAATGATGCTTAGTGGAGCTAATGTGCTCTTACTGGATGAACCAACGAACCACTTAGACCTTGAATCAATTACCGCTTTAAATAATGGTCTAACAGCATATAAAGGCGCAATGATCTTTACTTCACATGACCATCAGTTTGTTCAAACAATTGCTAATCGCATTATTGAAATAACTGCGAATGGCTTAGTTGATAAACAAATGACTTACGATGAATTCTTAGAAGATGATAATGTTCAAAAACAAGTAAAGCAATTATATGCTTAAATAAAACGAGTTGGTATGAAAGTCTTTCATACTGGCTCGTTTTTTTGTAAACAAAGCTCATACAGTATGAAGTGCGTAAAAATCTTTTCACAATAGATTATATTTCCAGACGATCTCGTAATGTTTTTACAATTACGACTAACAGAAGGGATAGGGGTGTATAACATGACAAATTGATAATGCTTACTTATACTTTAGTTAGAAAATACTTTTATAGCAAAATACAATTACAGAGGAGAGACAAATATTGAAAGTTTTAGTAGTTGGTGCAGGTGCAGTAGGAGGTTATTTTGGAGGGAGACTTCATGAAAAAGGTGTAGATGTTACGTTTTTAGTAAGAGAAGGGCGTCAAAAGCAATTAAAAGAAAAGGGCTTAAAAATAGAAAGCATTCATGGGAACTATACATTTCAACCGAAAACGGTTTTAACTACGGAATCTGATATTGAAGTATATGATGTTATTTTGATTGGTACGAAATCGTATCATTTTAATCAGGCTATACAAGACATTAAACCATTTGTTGGAACTCAGACGACAATCATACCAATGTTAAATGGAATTAAACATCTTTATGAACTTCAAACTATGTTTGCAATAGAACAAATAATAGGTGGCCTTTGCTTTGTAGAATCTACTGTTAATGAAGAAGGCACCATCATCCAAACAAGCCCAAGTCATGAATTAGTATATGGAGAACTTTCTGGAGAAGAAACCGAAAGAATTATGAAAATAGAAGAAGTATTTTCACATACTAAAGCTTCAATTAGAAGAAGTAATACAATTTTACAGGATATGTGGCATAAATATATGTTTATAACTGGATTATCAGGTGTTACCTCGTTATTTCGATCAAGCATCGGACCAATTCTTAAAACAGAACATGGCTTAGAAATAATTGAAGGATTATTTGCTGAAATTGGTTTTATTATGCGTAAAATGAATGCACCGATAGTAGATGGTATTGAAGAGGTTCAGGTAAATAGAGTAAAAGAAATGGATTATACGATGAAGTCATCTATGCAAAGAGATATGGAAAAAGGCTTTCAAGTTGAAGCGAATCATTTACAAGGCTATCTACTTTCTGAAGCAGAAAAACACAAAGTGAATACTCCTTATCTGAAAATTGTCTATGCAAACCTTGAAACCTATGGGAAACAATAAGGGATGTTGATAGAACAAAGGCAAGCATACAAAATAAAATGCTTGCCTTTTTAGTTAATTAGAGACAATTTCAACTGCAGCGAGCTGTTGTTTAAGCGTTTCATGATCTAGATTTTCCCCGATAAAAACAAGAGTTTGTTTTCTTTTGATTTGCTCTTTCATATATAACGGCATGCCATAAGAGTATTGAAATAGAAAGGACTCTGTAGAATGAGAAAAGGTTATATATCCTTTAATTCGGTAAATAGTATCGGGCATCTCCCTTAGAAATTTCTCAAATTGGTCTAAATCAATCGGATTTGTAAAGGTATGAACATAACTTCGTAAGTGCAGGTTCTTAGAAACATGTGATTGTTCATGATGTTTTTTTTCGCCTAATTGTTTTGGTTGAATAAAAGAGAGTGGTATCTTCGCATGCTCAGTCATGTATAATTTTCCGTTTGGATTTAACCCTTGAATTTCTGCCACTAATTTTGCTTTTTCATTTTCAGATAGTGAATCTGTTTTATTTAAAAGAACGATATCAGCGTGAGTTACTTGTTCTATTAACAATTTACGCAATTGAATGCTTAGCTTTTCTTGGTCCTGCCATCTTTTTGCATCTACTAAAGTGATAATGCCCTTAACATCCAGCTTTTCAGCAAAAAGAGGAGATAAACATGCATCAAGTACCTCGATTGGATGGGCAACCCCAGTAGTTTCAATATAGATTGCGTCCAGCTCATATTCATGAAGCATTTGATTTAGTTGAACCTCAAGCTGACCTTGGATTGTGCAACAAACACAACCGTTTAGCAACTCTTTTAAGGGTGTATCCTTAGAAACAGCATCAGAATCAATCGATGTTTCTCCTAATTCATTCATAATAACGGCTATTTTTCTATTTTTCTGATGTTCCTGGGTAAGAATGTTTTGAAGAAGTGTCGTTTTTCCTGCTCCAAGGAAACCAGATAATATGTATACGTCAACCTTTTTCATGTTAAACTCCTTATCATGCTTTATATATATATTTCCTTTATTAATGGTTTATAAAATTGATACAAGTTTTAGCATATCATATCATAATTAAAAGGTCTGACATATTTAGTCAGACCTTTTTGCATATTTGAAAATTAGAAAGCCCAAGTACCATTGCGGAAGATTGGTTCAGATGTTCCGTCTTCCTTAATACCATCAATGTCCATGTTAGCTGCACCAATCATGAAATCAACATGGGTAAGACTGGAGTTTACACCTACTTTTTCAAGCTCCTCGCGAGACATTTTCTTTCCGCCCTCAACACAAAATGCATAACCGTTTCCAATTGCTAAATGGTTAGATGCGTTTTCGTCAAAAAGAGTGTTATAGAAAAGAATACCTGATTGTGAAATAGGTGAATCATGAGCAACTAAAGCAATTTCGCCTAAATAATGTGAACCTTCATCAGTTTCAACAAGTTGCTTTAAGACTGCTTCACCTTTTTCTGCTTTTACTGAAACAATTCTTCCATCTTCAAAAGTTAGTGAGAAATTGTCAATTAAATTACCACTATAGCTTAGAGGCTTCGTGCTTTGAACAACACCATTTACGCCATTACGTAATGGCACAGTAAAAACTTCTTCTGTAGGCATATTAGCCATAAAGAAATTTCCTTTTTCGTTCTCACTACCAGCACCAACCCAAGTATGAGTAGGGTGTAACTCAATAGTTAAATCTGTACCGTCTGCTTTATAGTGAAGTTTTTTGTATCTTTTATTATTTAAGTATTCTACTTTTGTATGTAATGAATCATTATGTTGTTTCCATGCTTCAACCGGATCGGCTTGATCAATACGAGTTGTTCTAAAAATGGCTTCCCAAAGCTTTTCAACTTGTTTATCTTCACTTTCGTTAGGGAATACCTTTGCTGCCCATTCCTTAGAAGGTGCTGCAATTACTGTCCAACTAGCCTTATCTGCTTGTAAATAATTTCGGTATTTTGTCAGTGCCATTCCAGCAGCTTTTGTAGAAGCGGCGATTCGCTTTGGATCTATCCCACTTAAAAGATCAGGATCTGAAGAAATGATTGACATAAAAGCTCCGTCATTTTCAGCCAATGTTTCTAAGCCTTTTGCTTTCCATTCAGGATAATCACTCAATGCTTCTTCAGATGCAAGTTCAAAACGAGTTCTTGTAATAACATCGTCATGCCATTCAACATATACATTACGCGCACCAGCTTCATAGGCTTTTTTGACAACAAGACGAACAAATTCAAGAACCTCGGTTGATGCGTTAATTGTTAAGTTTTGGTTTGGTTGAATATTAACCCCTACACGAACTGCGAGTTCAGCATATTTTTCTAAGTTTTGATTGAAATTACTCAAGAAAAAACCTCCTTCATCCTAGGATGAATATGTAATTAATGGAGCTCCTAAAGAAGTTCCTCTTTCATTTTATCAAAACAAATAGAAGAATGAAAAGGTTAACATAATTGATAAGCTAAATTACTTTCAGTTAACAAGTAAAATGACTACAATATGGATAACGAGGTGATAACGTGAATTATATAGATGAACAATTTATAAAAAATGAAAATCAAAAGCAAATACTTTTAAAAACAGATAAGCTGGCAAGAGAATTTGAAACACGTGCAGACCGCTATGATAAAGAAGGTTTATTTCCTTTTGAGAATTTTGATCGTTTAAAAGAAAATGGATATTTACACCTCACCATTCCGAATCACTTGGGAGGGTCAGGGGCAACCTTGTACGAATTTTTATTAGTTCAAGAAAAAATCGCTCAAGGTGATGCAGCAACTGCATTATCATTAGGGTGGCATTTGGGTTTAATTATGCATTTAAGAGAAACGGAAAAATGGGAAGAAAATACTTATAATAGAATCTGTGAAGAAATAATTTCTTCAAAAAAACTAATTAACAGTGCTGCAACCGAGCCAAACTCTGGAAGTCCAGCAAGGGGCGGTAAACCTGAAACAATCGCTATTCGAAAAGAAGGACATTGGATCATTAATGGTAAAAAAATCTTTACTTCACTAGCTCCGGCACTTGATTATTTTATTGTACCCGCAACAATTGAAGAAACAGGGGAAATTGGTGACTTTTTAATTCCGAGAGAAGCAAAGGGTGTGGAAATTGAGGAAACTTGGGATACATTAGGTATGCGTGGGACTAGAAGTGACGATCTTATACTAAATGCAGTCAAGGTTCCATTAGAAGCTTTAGTTGAAAGAAAACAGAAGAAAGAAAGACCTACTGCACAAGGCTGGCTTCTTCATATTCCAGCCTGTTATATAGGCATTGCCATATCTGCAAGAAATAAAGCAATAGAATTTGCAAAAACATATCAACCAACAAGCTTAACTCATCCAATTAAAGATGTGCCTGAAGTGCGAAGAAAGGTTGCTGAAATCGATGTGAAGTTAACCACGGCACGAACACTCATGTATTCAACAGCTGAGAAATGGGATTTTGCAAGTAAGAATGAGCGTGATTCTTTAGCGTATGATTTGGCAGTTACAAAAACTGTCGTGACAAATACAGCTGTTGAAGTTGTTGATTTAGCTATGAGGATAGTAGGGGGGCAAAGTCTCTTTAGCTCTAATGCGTTGCAAAGGCATTACCGCGATGTTCGTGCAGGCTTACACAACCCACCTTCTGATGATATAACCTATAAAATATTAGGTGACCGCGCATTTAGAGAGTAATTGTCTAATGATAAAAAAAGGCATTCAAGAAATGATTTTTCTTGAATGCTTATGTATTATTTGGGTACATCTATACACCTGAGGCTATAGCCATTATATAAAGCAAAGCTCCTCCGAATATTAATATGCCGGTAACATAGAGATTAATAATTGATCCAACTAATGCCCTTTTTGTTAGCATGGAAACGAAGGAATAGGCAAAACCAAAAAGTAAAACGATGACAAAGATAGGGATCGTATAAGTACCTAATAAACCGCTTAGGAGTAGTAGTAGAGCAAAAGTCGGGAATACAAATGGAATAATTTGTTGGAATTTAGATATGTCATTATTTTTCATCTTTTTAGTTAACCTCTCTTTTTGATTACTCACCTTGAACTGAAACGATTTCGTTATTTTGGGATGGGCTACCAGGCATATTTGCCATAGAAACACTCATTCCTCCCATAATGATGACAGCTAATGTTAAACTAATAATGATACGTCTGCTCAGGTCTTTCACACATGTACCTCCCTTACGATTCGATAATTAGACGGATGGAGTTTGATTAAAGTTTCAGGTAACTGCTAAAATATACAAAGTTATTACTGTATTACTATTAAACCAGATATAATTTATTCAAGAATAAGAGAAATGATGCTGAAAAATATGTTAATTTTGTGTAAATATAAAATTTTGATAAAAGGGTTTAATAATAAAGCTTTATATATAGACAAAAAGGAAACCTAATTTGGTTTCCTTTTTGTCTTATTTTGCTACTTTAACTAATCTATTAATAACTGCGAGTGATCTACCGGTGCCAATTGCCACTGACTCTAACGGATTTGGAGCAATGTGAACAGGTACAATCATTTCGTTACTTATCCATTCCTGTATCCCTTTCATTAGTGAACCACCACCTGTTAGAATAACTCCTCGGTCAACAATATCACCACTTAACTCAGGAGGACAGTCTTCAAGTGTAGCTCTTATTGCTTCTAAAATATGAAGTAATGATTCTTTCATTGCATCCTGCATTTCATTTGACGAAACACTAATTGTTTTAGGTAAACCTGTTACGAGATCTCTGCCTCGTATTTCCATTGTTTCTTTTTCGTGCTTTATTAGTGCATAGCCGATTTCCATTTTCATTTGTTCAGCAGTTCTCTCACCGATTAGGAGATTATAATTTTTTCTAACATATTGAATTATATCTTCATCAAGTTGATCTCCGCCAATTCTGATTGAGTGACATGTTACGATTCCGCCGAACGAGATTATGGCTACTTCTGTTGTTCCCCCTCCAATATCTACTATGACATTTGCAATTGGTTCGTCTACAGGAAGATCCGCTCCGATTGCTGCTGCTACAGGCTCCTCAATTAAATGAACTTGCTTTGCTCCTGAACTACGAATAGCATCTTGAATTGCTCTTCTTTCAACTGATGTAGCACCTGATGGAGTACAAACAACAACAGTTGGTTTTCTCATAGACATACCAAGCTTACCTGACGCCTTTTTCATGACATGTCTTAACATGTCCGTTGTGATGTCATAATCTGCTATAACTCCATCCTTTAGAGGTCTTACTGCAATGATTTGTCCAGGTGTTTTTCCAATCATACTTTTTGCTTCTGTTCCAACTGCTAATACTTTTTTAGTACTTGTATCTATTGCTACCACAGAAGGCTCATTTAAAATGATACCTTTATTTTTTGTGTAAACTAAGATGTTTGCTGTTCCTAAATCTATTCCAATTTCAGTAGTAGAAAACATAACCTAAAAAACCTCTTTCCTTTATTAACGTTATTTATAGAATTTGTTGAATATTGTTGGTTTTTGAAATTTGTTATCAATATGAAAAGAGATCGTCACCTTTTTGTCATATAAGTGTTTAGATGATTTTTAAATATAATATCTTTATTGAATAAAAGCTTTAAAGTGAAAATGAATAAATCTAAGGTTGAAAATTTGCTAATTTGGATGTGTGTTTGATGAGTGGACATTTTTTTTGGTAGAAAATCTTACAAAAACCTTTATTTATAAGGGGTTTTGCTCTGTGTGCAGTAGGGGTAAAAATGCCTATTTTCATTTTATGTATTGGGAAAATGGACTTATTTTAATTTTCAGAAAATAGAATTTTCGGACTATTTATTATATTCATATAAAGATTATAATAGTTATGTAGTTATAATAATTTTTAGTAGAAAAGTATTTTGAAGTTACGAAGTTCCATCTTTCAATGCTTTCTATTAAAAGAAGGGGGATTAAAGTGAGAAAGTTAAGAAGAGGAATTGAAGCTCGAAATAAGCAGTTGAAAAAGGCGCTAAAGGTTACTGCTAGTTCGGTAATTATGGGAGGACTATTGTTCAGTACATACTTGCCGGTAGCGTCAAATGTTCAAGCTGCTAGTCCTGTACTAGAGTCAGCACCAATTGATTACAATATTGTTCCTGAAGAGAGATTAGCAAAAGCATTGAAAGATCAAGGGGTTATTTCTAAAAATGCTTCTGCTGCAGAAGTAAAGAAAAAGGTTAAAGAATATATTGAGAAAAAAGAGGGCGAAAAAGCCGGTAAAGTGTCTCATAAAACTTCTCATGAAGAAGTGATGGATAAAAAAACGAAAGACTTCCTTACAAAACAAAAGGACAAGCTAGCAAAACAACTAAATAAAGGTCATGGAAACTTCAAAAAAGGTAAACCTAATGGTGCAGTGAAAGTGGATGCTGCTAAACAAGCACCATATAACGGAGAAGTTCGCTCAGATAAGGTCTTGGTATTATTAACAGAATTTGCAGATTTCAAGCATAACAATGTTGTTCAAGAAGATGGTTACATGTATGCGGATGACTTTAATAAAGAGCATTATGAAAAGTTAATGTTTGGTGATGAAGACTTTACCTTGTTTAATGGAGAGAAAGTTAAAACCTTTAAACAATATTATGAAGAGCAATCAGGTGGTAGTTACACAGTTGATGGAACAGTTTCAGAATGGTTAACTGTACCAGGTACTGCAAAAGAATATGGTGATGACAATCCTGAAGGTGGGCATGATAACCTTAATCCTAAAGGACCTAGAGATCTTGTTAAGGATGCCTTAAATGCAGCAGTTGCTTCTGGTCTTGATTTAGCCGAATACGATGAATTTGATTTATATGATCTAGATGGTGATGGAAATCAAAATGAGCCAGATGGACTAGTAGATCACTTGATGATTATTCACGCAGGTACTGGTCAGGAAGCTGGTGGTGGTACTTTAGGTGATGATGCGATCTGGTCACATAGATGGACGTTAAACGGAGTGTACCCGGTTGCGGGAACACAGGCTGAAGTTGGTTATTGGGGTGGTCAAATGGCAGCATTCGACTACACAATCCAACCTGAAGACGGTGCAGTTGGTGTATTTGCACATGAATTCGGACATGATTTAGGTCTTCCAGATGAATACGACACTCAATACACTGGTCAAGGTGAGCCGGTTGCTTCTTGGTCAATTATGAGTGGGGAAGTTGGAATGGAAACATCGCCGGAACTGCTCCAACAAGCTTCTCACCTCAAAATAAGGAATTCTTCCAAAATGTTATGGGAGGAAACTGGGCGAAGATTATGGAGGTTGATTATGCAGATATTACAAAGAACGGCATTGCGACTTTCCTAGATCAAAGTGTAACGAAATCAAATAACCCTGGTATTGTAAAAGTGAACTTACCAGCTAAAAATGTAAAAGGGTTTTTACCAGCTGAGAATGGTGGGGAAAACTATTACTACAGCCAAAAAGGCGATGATCTTCATACAGCATTAGAAACACCACTATTTGATTTAACAGGTGCAACTTCAGCAGAATTTAATGCATTGCAATGGTTTGAAGTTGAATTTGACTATGATTATGTATATGTAAAGGCTGTAACAGAGGATGGCACAGAAGTTGAGCTAGATGTTATTGGTGATGACAATACTGCTGATGGTATGGAAACAACAAATGGTCAATGGGTTGAAAAAACGTATGACTTAAGCGATTATGCTGGTAAAAAAGTAAAACTAGTATTTGAATATGTAACCGATGGCGGTTTAGCGCCGAATGGGTTTGCGATTGATAATATTTCAGTAACAGCTGACGGTAACGAAATCTTTACAGATAATGCTGAAGGTGAAGCAAAAGTTTCATTAGATGGTTTCATTGTTTCTAATGGCTATTCTCAAGCTAATAATCATTACTACTTAGAGTGGAGAAACTATGCTGGTTCTGATAAAGCATTAGCATACTCTCGTGGTGCTAAGTATAATACTGGTTTAGTTGTTTGGTATGCAGATGAAAGCTATACGGATAACTGGGTTGGAGTACATCCGGGAGAAGGATTCCTTGGAGTAGTTGATTCACATCCAGAGGCTGTATTTGGTTTATTAAATGGCCAAAAAACGGTTACTCAAAGTACTCGCTACCAAGTTGCGGATGCGGCATTCTCTTTAGATAAAACACCAGGATTCTTCGTTGATTCTCCTACACGTGGAGCATATGAGTTCCTAAGCTTTAAAGGAAATACTAAGTTTGATGATTCAGAAACATATTACAATACTGCGATTAAAGATGCAGGTCGAATTGTTCCTAACCATGGCTTAAAATTTGAGGTTATTGGTGAAGCAAAAGATAATTCTGCCGGTGCAGTTTGGATTCATAAGTAAAAAGCAAATAACTCCTTCCTTTCTTTGAAAGAGAGGGGTTATTTTTTTTGCCTTAAGGGTTAAATTGTATTATATGGTTTAATAGGCATTAGAATTTTAAATTTTCGCTTTAGTAAAACTTCATAATAACCTTTGAAAAATAAAATCTACTAAAAAAAGATAAAGCTTAGACGTGTTATACTAGTATAAACAGAAGTAAAATAAAAGCAAAGGTGATTACATGCTGCAAAA